>DRFG01000070.1 GCA_011050655.1 Roseobacter sp. | reverse complement strand
TCCATGGCAAGCATATCCGCAATATCACCTGCCCTGACAAATTGATGGGCGTGGGTTACGGCAAGCAGCCACCATTCGTTCAAGCTAAGGTCAAACTTACGGTCCGTCCAATGCTGACCGGCCCGATTCTGCACGGCAACAAGCCGCGCCATTCGGAAGGTCACCACATCCATAATCGACGCGACTTCGTGGCATATCGAGGTTGGAATGGTTCTGTCATCAGCGACTTTGGCCATGCTCCCCCCTATTTTTGCTCACCCAAAGCTTGGTTACTGTACCACATTTGCAGAATGGCTTCCAGATAAGCCCTATATGACAAAGTCATGTACATCTTGGACACAAATGATTAGGGACGGGCGCAACCCTTGGCTTAGCGACACGCTTTTGCCTCTACGCGCGTATTTGAAGCGCGGTATTTTCTCAGACAGGACAATCCTTTGATCCAGACCATCGCCGACGCTCTTGCCAAACAAGGCTACGAATCGCTTACCCCCGTGCAGGAAGCCGTAACGGACCCAGCACTGACTGACGCCGACCTTTTGGTATCGGCACAAACCGGATCAGGCAAAACAGTTGCATTTGGTTTGGCCATCGCACCGACCCTGCTGGGTGACCGCGAGAAGTTCGGACACGCAGGTGCCCCGCTTGCGCTGATCATCGCACCAACGCGTGAGTTGGCAATGCAGGTCAGTCGCGAATTGACTTGGTTGTATAGTGAGGCAGGTGCTGTCGTCACTACCTGTGTGGGTGGGATGGATACCCGTACAGAACGACGCGCCCTTGACCGAGGTGCACATATCGTTGTCGCCACGCCGGGTCGCCTTTGCGATCACATCAAGCGCAACAACATCAACTTATCTGACATCCGTGCAGTCGTACTTGATGAAGCAGACGAGATGCTTGATCTCGGTTTCCGCGAAGAGCTGGAGTTCATTCTTTCCGAAGCCCCCGAAGAGCGACGCACACTGTTGTTTTCGGCAACGGTTCCGGCTGCGATCGCCAAACTGGCCAAATCATACCAGCGTGATGCGCAGCGCGTCGAAACCGTCGGCGAAAAGAAACAACACAGCGATATCGAATACCGCGCTTTGACTGTGCATCCTCGCGATACCGAAAACGCTATCATCAACGTCTTGCGCTATTACGAGGCGAAGAATGCCATCGTGTTCTGCAACACTCGCGCCGCCGTGGCGCGCCTGACAACGCGTTTTACCAACCGCGGTTTTTCGGTCGTGGCCCTATCGGGCGAATTGTCACAAACAGAAAGAACGAACGCGCTACAAGCGCTTCGTGATGGCCGTGCCCGGGTATGCATCGCGACCGACGTGGCAGCACGGGGTATCGACCTGCCCAATCTCGAACTGGTGATCCATGCGGACCTGCCATCGAATTCCGACACGTTGTTACACCGGTCTGGCCGTACCGGGCGCGCCGGGCGCAAGGGCGTGTCGGCCCTGATTGTTCCCGCCAAGTTGCGCAGCAAAGCCAACCGCCTGATCGGGGGCGCAAAGCTTAAAGTAGAATGGGCGAACCCGCCCTCGGCTGAAGAAGTGAATGCCGAAGATGAAAAGCGGTTGCTAGCCGATTCAGCTTGGTCCAACCCTATTCCCGACGACGCTACGGATTTCGTCGCCAATCTGGTTGACCAGTTCAGCCCCCAACAACTGGCAACAGCCTTCGTAAACCTCTATCGTGCGCGGCAATCTGCCCCTGAACAGCTGGCAGAACCAGGAACGCCGGCCGATGAAAAGCCGCGCGGCGATTTCGGCCCCTCGGTGTGGTTTTCGATCTCGGTCGGGCGCAATAATGATGCCGAACCCCGCACGATCCTGCCGATGATCTGCCGAATGGGGGATCTGACAAAGGACGACGTGGGCGCGATCCGGGTTCAACCCAGCCACACCTTTGTGGAAATTCTTGCTACTTCAGCGGACAAATTCACCAACGCGCTTGGTCCCGACATGAAGGTCGAAGACGGGGCAGTGGTCACAAAGCTGGACAAAGCGCCGGATCTCTCTCGCGGGCCAAAGCCCGCCGGCAACCGCGGTCCACGACCGGATCGTGGCCCACGGCCTGAACGTGCGCCCCGGCCCACTTACGATTCCGATGCGCCGAGCCCGCCTCGCAAACCCCGACCCGCTCCTGTCGATACTCCTGCCCTAACGACTGACAAACCCCGCGCACCACGCCCTGACAGGGCGGCAGAAGCCAAGCCGCGCGGTGACAAACCCAAGTTTGATAAACCTCGGGCGGCTAAAGGCGAGCGTCCGCCAAAGTCTCATAAAACCGAACGTAGCCCTCTGAAACCAGGTGCTGCGCCAAAAGCCAAGACCAACCCTAAGCCTGATGCGTTTAACACGTCGAAGGCCCCAAAGGCCAAGGCCGTTTGGAAGAAGGAAAAGCCGTCTGATCGTGGGTCCGATGCAGCACGGCCTGACAAAAAGCCAGCGGCGGACAAACCATTTAAAGCGCGTGCTGCAGACCCGTCCAAACGGTTTGTGCCACCAAACAAATTAGGTAAGCCTGACAGCAAGCCGAGAGGCGGCAAACCATCGAGCAGCCCTCGCGGTGGCGAAGGGGCCCCAAAGCGTGCCAAAAACAGCTTCAGGCCGAAATAGCAGGCCGGTTGACCCGCCGGCGCATCTCGCCGACTGGCCACCGCGCGGTACCCTATAAGTTGAGTCGGAATTCCACCAATTCCGGCTCATTTTTCATGTGGTGTGCTCGCGATGGCCGCGCGATCCGTAGACTGAGGAGATCACTCAACCCTTTGGCTTGCCGCGCTGTCGATTCACAATGCAGTCGACCTAAAACAATACCCACGGGACGAGGGGCATTGGACACGCTATGCGATAGCTCTGAAAGTTTTCCTTCACAGTCATGAAACTTAACCCTAACAATCTGTGCATAGGCGGCCGAATTACACTTTTCTTTTAGCGCCGGCCCTATACGCTGCGGGCAAAAAGACAATGCTCACCCTACTTCAAACTTGTGAAAGGTCAGACCATGGACGGTACATTCAACGAGAACGACATCTCCCGTGTAGTCGAGGCCGATCGCGCCCATATCTGGCACCACTTAAGCCAGCATAAGCCGTATGAAACGACAGACCCCCGCATCATCGTCGAAGGCAAAGGAATGCGCGTTTGGGATCAAAAAGGTAAAGAGCATCTTGATGCTGTGTCGGGCGGAGTCTGGACAGTGAATGTCGGCTATGGCCGTGAGAGCATTGCCAATGCCGTACGCGATCAGTTGATCAAGCTAAACTACTTTGCAGGGTCGGCAGGGTCCATTCCAGGGTCGATGTTTGCCGAGAAATTGATAGAAAAAATGCCCGGAATGAGCCGGGTCTATTACTGCAACTCAGGATCAGAGGCCAATGAAAAAGGCTTCAAGATGGTTCGCCAAATCGCCCATAAGCGTTATGGAGGCAAGAAACACAAGATTCTCTATCGCGACCGCGACTATCACGGCACAACCATCGCGTGCCTGTCGGCGGGCGGTCAGGATGAACGCAACGCCCAGTATGGTCCTTTTACTGACGGGTTTGTAAGGGTCCCGCATTGTCTGGAATATCGCAAATTCGAACAAGATGGTGCGCCCGAAGATAACTATGGGATTTGGGCGGCTGATCAGATTGAAAAGATCATCCTTGCCGAAGGTCCCGATACCGTGGGTGGGCTATGCCTTGAACCCGTTACGGCCGGAGGGGGTGTTATCACCCCGCCCGATGGATATTGGGAACGTGTTCAGGAAATTTGCCGCAAATACGATATCTTGCTTCATATTGACGAAGTCGTGTGTGGCGTCGGTCGTACCGGTGAATGGTTCGGCTACCAACACTATGGCATCCAGCCCGATATGGTCACGATGGCCAAGGGCGTCGCTTCGGGCTATGCCGCCATCGCCTGCTTGGTGACCACGGAAGAGGTGTTTAACATGTTTAAAGATGATGCTGCCGATCCAATGAACTACTTCCGCGATATTTCGACATTCGGGGGCTGCACTGCCGGCCCTACCGCAGGTCTTGAAAATATGGCGATCATCGAACGGGAAAATCTGCTTCAGAACACGCTCGACATGGGCCAGTACATGCTTGAAGAACTCGAAGAGCTGTCAGACAAGTACTCTGCTATTGGCCAAGTCCGCGGTAAGGGTTTGTTTCTTGGGGCGGAATTGGTCGAAGACCGAAGCACGCGCGTACCAGTATCTGAAAAGCGTGTTCAGGCTGTGGTCGCAGATTGCATGGCGCAAGGGGTCATTATCGGGGCGACCAATCGGTCGCTGCCAGGCAAGAACAACACCCTGTGTTTCAGCCCCGCATTGATTGCCACAAAAGACGACATCGACCAAATAATCGCTGCCGTAGATGGTGCCATGGATCGCGTGTTCGGCGAAGGAATGTAACCTCTTAAGATCGGTATTTTGGCTTTGAATTCTAGCCTAACAGCCAAAATCCGCCGATCATATTATTCTTACTGGAACAAAGTGCCTGTCACTGCGTTTATCCGTATGCTTAGTATGGAGTACATCATGAAGAAGCTTTTGTTGATCCTGCCACTTGTTGGCGCACTTGCCGCTTGCGAAACTCAAACACAATCCTCACTTACCGGCGCTGCTGCCGGTGCAGCACTGGGCGCAGTCGTTTCTAACGACGACGACCGTACAAAAGGTGCCGTTTTAGGTGGTTTGGCCGGTGCGGCTGCTGGTGCGTATCTTGGTCGCGGTGCCAATGGTCAGTGCGTCTATCAAAACTCTGCCGGTCAGCGCTA
>DRFG01000069.1 GCA_011050655.1 Roseobacter sp. | reverse complement strand
TTCCGGTACCCGACACCCAGCTTCTTGCCGAAGGACAACGCCAGATTCAGCGCGGCCTGCGCGAAGCTTACATGATCGACGGCACCGCGCAGATCCGCGCCCGTGGCGATAGATCGTATCTGTTTGATTTCGAAGCCCCAACACCCGATCAAATCGAACAAGCCCGCCAAAATAACGGCGTGCCCTATGTTATCGAAGATTGGGCCAACAACGAATACCGGGCATTGGTGTTGATGCAATCCTATGTCGATCGGTATCTTTATGTCAGCCGCGATGTGGACGGAAAAATTTTGGCATTGCTCGACGACACAAAAGAAACCGTTCACCTTTATCAACAGCTTGAAAACGACCGAGGCAAGCTGCTGTTCGAATTCGGACTGCTTTACGTGGCCTTTGCAGTTATTTTGATATTGGCCGCAATCTGGTTGGGGTTGTGGTTTGCCGAACGTCTTTCTGGCCCGGTTGGCCGCCTGACAGGGGCCGCACAGCAAGTGGGTGCTGGCGATCTTGAGGTACAGGTACGCGAAGAGGACGGTGACGACGAAATCGCGATGTTAGGTCGCTATTTCAATCAGATGACCAAACGATTGAAGGGGCAACGCGAGACTTTGCTGGATAACACCCGCCAGATTGAACGGCGCCGTAGATTGTTTGATTCAGTGCTCAGTTCAGTGACATCCGGTGTGGTGGGGCTCGACCCAGAAGGCCGCGTCGCTTTTGTGAACAAGTCGGCGATGCGTCTGCTTGACTGGGAAGAAGATCAGCAGTCGCTGGCTATTTCTGTGGCGATCCCGGAATTCGGACCGCTGTTCAACACAATCGTTTCGGGTCACGGCGAGGTAGCACAAGGTGAGGTCAAGGTATCACGCCAGGGTCAGTTGGAAAATCTGCTGGTCCATGTCTCAACCCGGCGCACCGAAGACGGCCGACTTGAGGGGTACGTTGTGGCGTTTGACGATGTGACTGATTTGGTCAGCGCTCAGAGAATGGCCGCTTGGGGTGACGTTGCACGCCGTATTGCACATGAGATCAAAAATCCGCTTACCCCAATCCAGCTGAGCGCTGAACGTATCCAGCGCAAATTCGGTCCAAAGTTGCCAGATGACGCGGCAAGCCTCGAACAGATGACGGGGGTGATCATCCGCCAAACCGCTGACCTGCGTCGCATTGTCGACGAATTTTCAAAATTCGCGAGAATGCCCGAACCCGAGACCAAGCTTCAGGATATATCACAACTGATGCGCGATGCGGTATTGTTACAGCAAACTGGCCAGCCTGGCGTAGCGATTTCGGTTGACCTGCCGACAGGCCCGGTTATGGCCCAAGTAGACGCGTCTATGCTGTCGCAAGCCTTAACAAATTTGATCAAGAATGCAGGAGAAGCCATTGAAACCCTGCAAGAAAAGTCAGATCATGGCGATATAAACCCCATGATCCAAGTTGCGCTGCGTTGCGCCGGCACGACGGTGCAGATCACCATCGCCGACAACGGTATTGGGTTGCCCGAAGACCGAGCCCGGCTTTTTGAGCCCTATGTGACCAATCGCAGCGAAGGAACGGGCTTGGGGCTGCCCATCGTGAAGAAGATCATCGAAGAGCACGGCGGCACGCTGACGCTTGAAAACGCACCGGTCTTTGAAGGCCAAACCTATTTCGGCGCAATGGCGGTTATTACGCTACCCCTTGTCGCCCCCATCGAAACACCAGAATTGGAGACCCAAGATGAGTGACATCCTGATCGTTGACGACGAACGCGACATTCGCGAACTGATTTCCGATATTCTACAAGACGAAGGCTTTGCCACTCGGCTGGCTGGCAATTCGGATGATGCAATCGCCGCCATAAACGCGGAACCGCCAGCGTTGATGATCTTGGATATCTGGCTGAAAGACAGCCGGATGGATGGCATCGACATTCTCAAGGCGGTCAAGCGGGACAATCCCGACGTGCCGGTCGTCATCATATCGGGGCACGGCAATATCGAAATCGCGGTCGCAGCAATTAAGCAAGGGGCTTACGACTTCATCGAAAAACCGTTTAATATCGACCAGCTTCTTGTGGTGATACGCCGCGCAATGGAAACTTCGCGGTTGCGGCGCGAAAATCAGAACTTGAGGCGACGCGAAGTCGTGAGCACCGATATGATCGGACGTTCACCTGCGTTCAAGACGCTGATGGGTCAGATTGAAAAAGTTACGAAATCAAACGGGCGGGTGATGCTGCGCGGTCCCGCAGGGTCGGGCAAGGAAATCGCCGCCCGTTACATTCACGCCAATTCCGCGCGGGCCTCGGGTCCGTTCGTGACGGTAAATTGTGCCAGTGTCGCCCCTGACCGTATGGAGGAAGTCCTGTTTGGGCGTGAAAGTGCTGAACGGGGCGTTGAGCCGGGTCTGCTTGAACAGGCCCACGGGGGCGTAATATTTTTTGACGAGGTAGCGGATCTTCCACTGGGGACGCAATCAAAGATCTTGCGCGTTTTGGTCGACCAACAATTTACCCGCGTCGGGGGTCAGGACAAGGTGCGCGTCGACTTGCGCGTCATTTCCAGCACGAACAAGGATCTGGACGCAGCGATCAAGGCGGAAACGTTTAGGCAGGAACTGTACCACCGGTTGAATGTCGTCCCAATCGCCGTTCCTTCGTTGGAGGAGCGTCGCGAGGATATCACCGTCCTCGCTGACTATTTCATCACCGAATTCAACGCCGCCCAGGGCTTACCGTTACGGACGTTTTCGGACGAAGCTGTTGCGTTGCTTCAAACGATGATCTGGCCGGGCAATGTGCGGCAGCTAAAAAACTTGGTCGAACGAGTGTTGATCCTTGGCGACGGCTCTGGCCCGATTGAGGCGCGAGAATTGCCCGGAGAAGATGAAAACACCGATGAAGACGGTCGCGTGGTCCTGTCGGGGGCACTGGCCACCTTGCCGCTTCGCGAAGCGCGAGAAGCATTCGAACGCGAATACCTGCTGACCCAGATCAATCGCTTTGGTGGTAATATCAGCCGCACCGCCAATTTTGTCGGGATGGAACGTTCAGCTCTGCACCGCAAGCTCAAAAGCCTGGGCGTCGTAACATCGGCCAAATCTGGTACACGCGTCGCGCATGTGGACGAAGATGCGGAGGCTATTGAGTAGAATTAACCCGCTGACCCGGCCCGATTAGCCGGTTCACCGAGGCCGGTTTACCCCCGTGTCACAATTTGAAAACTGCCGTCACGGTTGCGGATAGCACAGGAATTGGCGTTGAGCGCGGGCAGGGTGATTGTGGACAATCTAGGGGCCGCTTTGGCCACGTTTCTCGGGCAGGCTGGTATTGAAACCGGAGCAAAGCCCGCATCTGCCATGCATTGGCCAACCACCCGTCTGCGCAGTTGCGCGTTGGGGTCAATCTCGTAGATTGGCCCGGGCACAAAGTATCCCGGCGTGACGTGGCACTGTCCCAGACTATTGCACCGTTGGTCTGGCGGCACAAATTGCGGCGGGTCACGTACCAATTGCGTTGATGGCGGTACCTTCTCCAGTGCTGATACTGCGCACTCGGTGGTTGTACGTTGCATGTTCGCCACGGTCGCACCGGGTTTGTAATAGGTGTCCAGCGGCGCACAGCCCGCCAGAACCACCATAAATGGAATCACTGTCTTCAGTCGATATGTCATGAAACCGATCCTTCAGCGTGAGGCGACACTAGACATTTGAATTGACCCTTGCAAAGCCTTCTGTCATTCAAATCCTTGGTCAGGCGGACTTTGTCCCGCCAGATGACGATATAGGGCGCAACGCCAAAGGAACCCTACATGAAAGTGATTATTTGCGGCGCAGGGCAGGTCGGTTGGCAAATTGCCCGTCACCTGTCCGGAGAACGCAACGACGTCACGATTGTTGATAGTGACGCAGAGCTGGTACGACGCGCCACCGATACGCTGGATGTTCAAGGGGTTGCGGGTTTCGCCAGCTATCCCGACGTACTGGATCGGGCTGGTGCCCGTGATGCCGAAATGATCATCGCCGCCACCCATTCTGACGAAGTGAACATGGTGACCTGTCAGGTTGCCCATTCGGTCTTTGGTATCAATCGCAAAATCGCCCGCCTGCGCAGCCAGTCCTATTTGACGGCGATCTACTCGGATTTGTACCGCCGCGATCACATGCCCATCGATGTCGTTATCAGCCCCGAAAAAGAGGTCGCGGCAGCCGCACTCCAACGACTTTCCGCACCTGCGGCATTCGACACCGAAACTTTCATGGATGGAATGGCGCACTTGATCGGTATCCAGATCGATGAAGGCTGCCCGGTTGTTAATACACCGCTGCGTCAGTTGACAGACCTGTTTTCGACCCTGCGGGCGGTGGTTGTCGGGGTGCGTCGAGATGGTACCTTATTCGCCCCTGAATCCAAAGATCAATTGTTTGTGGGCGACGCCTGCTATGTGTTTTCGCACCGCGACGACATCCCCCGGACACTTGAGATTTTTGGCAAAAAGACAAGCAAGCTGGAACGGATCGTGCTGGTAGGCGGGGGCAATGTTGGGCTGGCCGTGGCCCAGAACCTCGAGAGCCGCGAAAAGCGTGTTCGTACCAAAATGATTGAAAAGAACCGTGCTATCGCTGAACGCGCAGCCGAAGCCTTGGAGCGCACCATCGTTCTCAATGGCGACGGGCTTGATGCGGCGTTGCTGGCCGAAGCAGGTATCAGCCGCGCCGACGCCATGATGGCGATTACCGATGACGACAAGACCAACATGCTGGCATGCGTACGCGCTAAGTCCGAAGGTTGCCCTTATGTGATTGCTCTGATCAATGACCCTACGTTGGTTCCGCTGATGGAACCTTTGGGTATTGATGCCTATATCAACCCCCGTTCCACGACCGTCAGTTCGATATTGCGTCACATCCGCCATGGCCGGGTCCGGTCTGTGTATTCTATTGGCGATGCCGAAGCCGAGGTGATCGAAGCAGAAGTATTGTCGACGTCCCCCATAGCAGGCAAGCGCGTATCAGACATTGATTTTCCGGAAGGAGCGCTGCTGGGGATGGTCCGCAAGGGCGACAAGGTAATACGCCCCTTGGGCGATACCCGCATTGAAGAAGGTGATGTGATCGCTGTTTTCTGCCTGGCCAAGGACGTGCCGCAGGTCGAACAGTTGATGCAGGTCTCGATCGACTTTTTCTGATGCGGTCCGGTCGATGATGGTGATAGGCGTGATGGCATGAGAGGCAAGCAATCCATTAGCCAGCAAGTCGCACAGCTGCCCTTGTTCTTGTTGATTTTCGGGCTGTTCAGTGCGTCAATGATCATTCCGGCGGTATTTGCCGTCGTCACCGACGATCTACTGGCGTCACGGTCATTTTTCTACGCGTGCTTACTGGGGGTGATCGTCTTCACGATGATCGCCATAGCCCATGCGGGCCGCACCCCGCGTCACGGTACCTTGGGGCCGCTGTTATCACTGTTTTCAAGCTTTGTTTTTCTACCCGTCATTCTTGCCATTCCGTTTTTGGAAGCATTGCCGACAACACGTTTCATCAACGTCTATTTCGATATGGTCAGTTCAATCACCACTACCGGCGCGGCACTATTCGATGATCCTGGGCGCCTAAGCGACACCCTACATCTTT
>DRFG01000068.1 GCA_011050655.1 Roseobacter sp. | reverse complement strand
CGGTTTCGGATTTGACTATTCTGCCCTGTCTCATTGGATGACAGCACATGTCGAAGGGTTTCAAGGCCCCTTGACGGTGTATGAATTCCGGGGTGGCCAGTCCAACCCGACGTACAAGCTTGTCACACCGGGCAAAACATACGTGTTGCGTCGCAAACCGTTTGGCGACTTGATCAACGGTGCGCATGCTGTTGACCGAGAAGCACGCGTACTGCTTGCGTTGAGCACGACAGACTTTCCTGTCGCCCGCGTTTATGGTGTGTGCCTTGATGAAGATATTATCGGTAGCTGGTTCTACATCATGGACATGGTTGAGGGCCGTATCTTCTGGGATGCCACCTTTGCATCGGTTTCGGCAGATCAACGCCCTGAATATTTTTCGGCAATGAACGAAACGCTGGCGCGCCTGCACCAGATTGATGCGACGGCTATAGGGCTGGCTGATTTCGGCCGCGGACGTAACTATTTAGACCGACAGATAAGCCGATGGACAAGGTCCTATCTTGCGGACAACGACGCAGGCAGAGACGCTGGTATGGATTGGCTGATCGCGTTTTTACCGAACGCTATTCCCGACAGCGACGAATCCGCGATCGTGCACGGTGATTTTCGATGCGACAATATGATTTTTCATCCCACAGAGCCAAAGATCGTGGCAGTATTGGATTGGGAATTGTCGACGCTTGGTCACCCGTTGGCGGATTTTACCTATCACGCCATGATGTACCGTATGCCGCCTCAGATCGTTGCGGGGCTTGGCAATGTTGACCCTGTCAGCCTCAATATTCCAACCGAGGCTGAATATGTTGCACACTACTGCAAGGCCACGGGGCGAGATACTATTCCTAATTACGAATTTTTCATCGCCTTCAATTTTTTCCGTATGGCTGCGATCTTTCACGGTATCAAGGGGCGCGTGGTCCGTGGCTCGGCGGCTTCTGCGCATTCCGCAGAGCGGGTTCAACACTATCCTACGTTGGTCAAGTTAGCGGTCGACGCCGCAAAAGCATGTGCATGACCGGATCAATTTCATGTCGCAGATGTCGTTAACTGTCATTATTTGGGTCTTAGCAATAGAACGGCAAATCTCGATACCTTATCGTATGAGGTGGCTACGAGCTTGGACCCCGCAATTTGGATAAGGACTTTGGTGTGAGCAAAACTGAACGTGACAGGCTGACCAGTACCCATTGGGGGACTTATCACGTCGATGTGGAGCATGGGCGCGTCACCGGCATCCGGCCCTTCGCACAAGATCCCGACCCGTCACCTATCGGGGCGGGCATAGTTGATGTGCTTGACGGGCCGACGCGCATCACGGCACCGATGGTGCGCAAAAGCTGGCTGGAGGGCGGCCCCGGGACAGCGGGGCACCTGCGCGGCCACGACAGTTTTGTTCAGGTTAGTTGGGATGAGGCTGATCGTCTGGTGGCGTCCGAGCTTTCTCGGGTAATCGAGGAACACGGAAACCAGGCGATATATGCAGGGTCTTACGGCTGGGCGAGTGCGGGGCGGTTTCACCATGCTCAAGGCCAGTTAAAACGTTTTCTCAACTGCATCGGGGGTTTCACGGGGTCAAGGAATACTTATAGCTTCGCGGCTGCAGAAGTCGTAGTGCCTCATGTCATAGGTGATTTTCGCGGGCCATTGGAAAGCGCGACCTCTTGGCAGTCGATTGCTAAACATTGTGAATTGTTCGTCGCTTTCGGCGGCATACCGTTGAAGAACGGCCAAATCTCGCAAGGTGGCGTAGGCGCGCATGTGCAAAAAGCCGGCGTGACCGCAGCCGCGGAAGCCGGGGTTCAGTTCGTCAGCGTCTCCCCGCTCAGGTCCGATATGGCACCGATCGCGGGCGCACAATGGATTGCGCCGCGACCATCGACCGACACGGCGCTTATGCTGGGGCTGGCGTTTGTTCTTTTAGACGAGGGTTTGTTGGATCAAACATTCCTGGATAAATACACGACAGGTTTCGAAAGATTTGCCACCTATCTGCGAGGTCAAGAAGACGGTACCGCAAAAACCGCTGAGTGGGCCGCAGAAATCTGTGACATTTCCGCAGGCACCATCCGCGATCTTGCCCGGCGCATGGCATCGCAACGTTGTATGATCTCCGTTAGTTGGTCGCTAACCCGTCAGGATCACGGAGAGCAACCATATTGGGCGGCTATAACGCTGGCGGCGATGTTGGGCCAGATCGGGTTGCCTGGAACTGGGTTCGGCTTTGGCTATTCGGCCATGAACAACGTGGGATTGCAACGACGCTATATCGATTACGCGTCAATGCCGCAGGGCGCGAACCCGGTATCGAGCTTCATTCCTGTGGCGCGTGTTACCGACATGTTGGAGAATCCCAACGGTAGTTTTGATTATGACGGTCAGCATCTTTCATACCCTGACGTGCGATTGGTTTGGTGGGCGGGCGGCAACCCGTTCCATCATCACCAAGACTTGAACAGGATGCGGCAGGCGTGGGCGCGGCCTGAAACGGTGATCGCTAACGAGTGGTGTTGGAACAGTCTGGCCCGGCACGCTGATATCGTATTGCCATGTACCACCCCGCTTGAACGCAGTGACATCGCCCTAACACCAAAGGACCCGTTTCAGGTGGTCATGGACCAAGCCATCGACCCCGTTGGTCAGGCCAAAAGCGACCATGACATTCTGCGAGGCATAGCTGCGCGAATGGGGGTCGAAGAAGCGTTTACAGAAAACCGCAGCCCCGAAGAATGGCAGCGCTGGCTTTATGATATTTCGCGTCAATCCGCCGCCCGCGAGGGTGTAAGCCTTCCTGATTGGGAAAATTTTCAACGCGAAGGTATTTTCCGCGTCCCTGACCCGGATCATGATACCGTTATGCTGCAAGATTTTCGACGCGATCCTGTCAAGTATCCGTTGCAGACCCCCTGTGGAAAAATCGAGATATTTTCCCAGACAATAGCAGGCTTTGGGTATGACGATTGCCCAGGTCATCCAACTTGGATGGAGCCGCTAGAATGGCTGGGCAATGCGCACAGATATTCTTTGCATATGATTTCAAATCAGCCTCGCAACAAACTCCATTCGCAGCTTGACCACGGTGCGGTCAGCCAGGCGGACCGTGCGGCTGGGTGGGAACCTTGCGTGATGAATAGCGCTGACGCGACAGCCAGAGGTTTGAAAGAGGGGCAGGTGGTGCGGATATTCAATGACAGGG
>DRFG01000067.1 GCA_011050655.1 Roseobacter sp. | reverse complement strand
GGATACGTCTATGGATGATCTCAATGCCATTCTTACACCCGGTATGCTTGTGCGTCACCCTCGTCATCCCGATTGGGGTGTGGGGCAGGTCCAAAGTAATATAAGCGGAAAGCTGACCGTGAATTTCCGCAATCAGGGTAAGATGGTGATCGACAGCTATCGGGTCGGGTTAACGCCCGTCTTTGATGACCGCTCATCGTTAGCAAATGATTAAGATAAGATATTGTCCTGTTTTTATCCCCCTTTCATATGCAGCTACGCAAGGATTGCGCTTGAACAAACAAGTGCATATTTAACGACCCGGACACGCCAAGGGAATATAGACCGCCCATGACACTCGTGAAATCGGCAGCGTACCACGTCCGGCTCGCACACACGTCAGAAGATTTGCGTGCGGCGCAACGGCTGCGCTATGACGTTTTCATCTCTGAATTGGGCGGCAGCGGACCGTTGGTTGACCACGTACGCAAGCTTGAGATCGACGAATTTGACGACTTTGTTGATCATTTGTTGCTGATCGACACGAAGACCGGTCAAACAGTTGGTGTGTACCGGCTATTGCGCCGCGATATGGCCGACCGGGCAGGGGGCTTCTACTCTGAAAATGAATATGACCTCGGAAAATTAAAATCTTCTGGGTGCCCGATCCTTGAATTGGGGCGGTCATGTCTACACCGGTCCTATCGCGGCGGTACAGCAATGCATCAGTTGTGGTCCGGGCTTGCCGCGTATGTCGCCCTTCACAAAATCGAGATACTGTTCGGGGTAGCAAGCTTTCACGGAACCGACATCAAGACGCTGTCGCAGCCGTTATCAATGCTCCACCACCATCACCTCGCCCCGCCAGAGCTTCGGGTCACCGCCTTGCCGGAAGCGTATCAAAACATGAATCTGATCAACGAAAAATCTTTGGACCGACGCAGCGCAATGTTACAAATCCCCAGTTTGATCAAGGCATACCTGAGGCTGGGCGGGTTCGTCGGGGATGGTGCTTTCGTTGACTATGATTTCAACACTACCGATGTCTGTGTGATGCTTGATATTTCCCGTTTGAGCGAGCGGAAATGGAAGATGTTTGGTGGGGATAGCCGATGAGCAATGCGTGGGACAGTACCGAGCCACCGGCACAATTGCCGATCAGACCGTTGGGCTGGGGACTGGCGGCGCTCAGGGCTATTATATTGGCCTTGCTGGTTTTTGGCGGGTTGTTCTTGTTGCTGTTGCTCCGGCTGATCGAACGCCCGCTTTATCGGCAAAGCCGTCCCGTGACACCCTATATCACGCAAGTAGTATGTCGGGGGGCCTTTGTGGTCATGGGGATAAGGCGTACCGTAAAAGGCGAACCCATGCGCCACAGGGGGGCTGTGGTAGCAAACCATACCAGTTGGTTGGACATCTTTACTCTCAACGCGGCGCAGCGGATATATTTCGTATCTAAATCCGAAGTCGAAGGCTGGCCTGGCATAGGCTGGCTGGCGCGCGCCACCGGGACCGTCTTTATTGAACGCAATCCTATCCGTGCCCGTGAGCAGACTGAAGTTTTTCAGAAAAGGCTGCTGAAAGGGCAAAGGCTGCTGTTCTTCCCCGAGGGTACCAGCACCGACGGACGACAAGTGCTGCCTTTCAAGACGACGTTGTTCCAATCATTTTTTGCCGACGAACTGCGCAATGCCATATGGATACAACCCGTAAGCATAATCTATACCGCGCCCGTCGGGGCCGACCCGCGATTTTATGGGTGGTGGGGCGATATGACCTTTGGTGTACATCTGCTCGCGACGCTCTCTGTCTATCGTCAGGGAAACGTGACCGCGCATTATCACCCCCCGTTGAAGGTCAGCGATTTCCCGAACCGAAAGGAACTCGCACTGGCGTGTGAAATGCAGGTAAAGTTAAGCCATCAATTGAGTGAAAACCTGGATTCCTAACGTGATTGCGTCGCGAAAGATCAGCTAAGCGCTAAATTTGCTCGGTTCACTGCCCAGCTTCAACTTACGACTTGCGGAACACCTGCCTGTGTCTTATATGCGCGGGACTTAAACCCGCAGTCGGGGTTGGGCTTTTGGGGGAGAAATCCCTGAATGTCCGCCGGTTGGTTCGCAATCGCGGATCGAGACCCCCGATGAGGCAAAACCGGAAAGGTATAAAGACATGGCTCTTCCTGAGTTCTCCATGCGCCAATTGCTTGAAGCAGGCGTACACTTCGGCCACCAGACGCAGCGTTGGAACCCACGTATGGGTCCGTACATCTACGGTGCGCGTAACGGCATCCACATCATGGACTTGACACAGACTGTTCCAATGCTGGACCAGGCACTGCAAGTCATCCGTGACACCGTCGCCAAGGGCGGCAGCATTCTTTTCGTCGGTACCAAGCGTCAGGCTGCCCAGCCGATCGCCGATGCCGCAGAAAAATGCGCACAGTATTACATGAACCACCGCTGGTTGGGTGGTACACTGACCAACTGGCAGACTGTTTCCAAATCGATCCAGCGTCTGAAATCCATCGACGAACAATCCGAGCGCGGCTTTGAAGGTCTTACCAAAAAAGAGCGTCTTGGCATGGAGCGTGACCAGTATAAACTGGAAGCATCGCTTGGCGGTATCCGTGAAATGGGCGGTCGCCCTGACCTGATCTTCGTCATCGACGTGAAAAAAGAAGCACTGGCCGTAGCCGAAGCGAACAAGCTGGGCATCCCGGTTATCGCCGTCGTCGACACCAACTGCTCGCCCGATGGTATCGATTACATCATCCCGGGCAATGATGACGCAGCACGCGCCATTGGCCTGTATTGCGACTTGGCAGCACGTGCCGCGCTTGACGGTATGTCTGCGCAGCTGGGTGCGGCAGGCGTTGATATCGGTGCGATGGAAGAAGCGCCCGAAGAAGAAGCTCTGATCGACGGTGGCGTCGAAGTCGGCAATGCGTCGGACGAGACCGTATCAAACGATGCAATGAGCAAGGACGCGGTTTTGGATATCGAATCCAAAAAAGAAACCGTCGCCGAAGCCAAGTCGTAATCGACTGAATATAAGCGGGTAGGGGCTATCACCCCTGCCTGCTCTGAAAATTCACATGATTGAGACATCGGAGCAGGGTTTCCTGCCCCTTCTTTCATTCCCATTCAAGGAGAACCAAAGCGATGGCAATTACAGCATCCATGGTCAAGGAACTGCGCGACACAACTGGTGCCGGCATGATGGACGCCAAAAAGGCGCTGACAGAAACAGACGGTGACATGGAAGCAGCCGTCGATTGGCTGCGGACCAAAGGTTTGGCAAAAGCCGCCAAAAAATCCGGCCGTACGGCTGCCGAAGGTCTGGTCGCGGTTAAAGTCGAAGGCGGCCACGGTGTTGCCGTTGAAGTTAACTCCGAGACCGATTTTGTCGGCAAGAACGCAGACTTCCAGAAAATGGTCGCAGGTATCGCAAACGCTGCTGTATCCGTTTCCGACATTGACGCACTGAACGCGGCTGACATGGGCGGCAAGCCTGTTTCGACCGTCATCACAGACGCAATTGCGACAATCGGCGAAAACATGTCCGTGCGCCGCATGCAGTCGATCGATGGTGATCTTGTTGTTTCATACGTGCACAACGCCGCCGCGCCCGACATGGGTAAAATCGGCGTTCTGGTTGCAATGACCGGTGGCGACGAAGCGCTTGGCAAGCAGATCGCGATGCATATCGCTGCTGTAAACCCTGCGTCATTGTCCGAAGAGGATCTGGATCCGGCTGTTGTTGAAAAAGAAAAGCAGGTCCAGATGGATATCGCTCGCGAGTCGGGCAAGCCCGAAGCCGTCATTGAAAAGATGATCACCGGTCGCATGCAGAAATACATGTCCGAAGTGACACTGCTGAACCAAGCGTTTGTTGTGAACCCTGACGTGACCGTCGGTACCGCAGCCAAAGAAGCTGGTGCGACAATCACCGGTTTCGTCCGGTTGGAAGTTGGCGAAGGCATTGAAGTTGTGAAAGAAGATTTTGCTGCTGAGGTTGCCAAAGCCGCCAAAGGTTAATCCATCACAGCTAAGTTGAACGAAGGGCGAGGGTGCATATGCAGCCTCGCCCTTTTTACATGAGTATACCGGTCGACGTTTAACGAATTAACGTGCGAGGTGTGCCGTCAAAGCATCAAGTGCCAAGAGATACCCTTGCGCACCGAAGCCACAGATTTGTCCTATGGCCACGGGCGCAATAAATGATTTATGGCGAAACTCTTCGCGCGCGTGGATATTGCTGAGATGGACTTCTATGACAGGCAGTTCCACAGATGCGATTGCATCCATTAACGCGACGGAAGTGTGAGTAAACGCCCCGGCATTAAAGATGATGCCAGAATGGACGCCTTTGGCAGCGTGAATATGATCTATCAAGACACCTTCGTGATTAGATTGGGCAAAACCGATCTCGACCTCATGGCTATCCCCATATTTTTGACACATGGTCTCGATATCAGAAAGCGTAGTCGCCCCATAGACCTCTGGTTGGCGGGTACCCAAAAGATTCAAATTTGGACCGTTTAGGATTAGTATCGATGTCATTTGCAAGGCCTTGTCATTAAGCTATCTCATGACACCAGTACCATACGTAAACGGTCCTGTTTAGCCTTTAGTATCAGGATACTCCACGGGGCCGCCATGCTGCTGCCAAGTGGAAAACCCTTCGCGTAAATGCGCCGCATCGAACCCCATGTCATTCAACGTGGCCGTGGTGATTGCCGAGCGCCAACCAGAGGCGCAGTGGAACACGAATTTCTTGTCCTGGCCAAAAATCTCTTTGAAGTATGGGCTGTCCGGATCGACCCAGAATTCGATCATACCACGTGGGGCGTGAAAGCTGCCGGGTATATAGCCGCTGCGATGGCGTTCGCGAATGTCACGCAAATCAACGATAACAACGTCTGGATCGTTGATCATGCCAATCAGCTCAGGGGTATCGATCTCGGTAATCCGTGCCCGAGCAGCGCGCACCATTTCCGCCGATGAGACTCTGAGTCCGGCCATAGAGATATCCTTATATTCAATTCGAGGTGAACCAGTCGTCTAAACCAGCGTATCGCTTGCAATGATTATGACATCGGCAGAAGGCGCGTAAAGAAGAAGATAGCAGGTGCTAACGCTTCAACAAATCTTATTTCTTAAAAATAAAGCAAAACCAGTTAGTTATACGATGTTCATTACCAATAAAATGAAGTAGTCAAAAGCAACCTTAGCACTAATATATTACATAATACTGATTATGGGAATACGTATACAAGTTTTGCCAAAGCACAAATATCCTAGAATATTATTAAATTTCAACTGACAACGCGCCTATCCTAACGCATAACCTGCACCGCGTACGGTTCTGATCGGGTCATCGCCCCCGTGGACCGTCAACGCTTTACGCAACCGTGCAATATGAACATCCACGGTACGTGTATCTACGTAGATGTCTCGCCCCCAAACGTGATCCAAAAGTTGATCACGGCTGAACACTCGGCCTGGACGTTCCAACAAGGTTACCAGCAACCGGTATTCAGTCGGGCCAAGCTTCAGTTCATTTTCTGCACGGTTGACCCTGTGGCGTTCGGTGTCCAGCGTGATGTCACCAAAGCTAAGTGCTGCCCCAGCCGAAGCCGGACGGACGCGGCGAAGTTGTGTTCGTACCCGCGCCATAAGTTCGCGCATTGAATATGGTTTTACCACATAGTCGTCAGCGCCGGTTTCTAGGCCCCGTACGGTATCCACCTCTTCGGAGCGTGCCGATAGCATGATCACCGGTATCTGGCGCGTGTCTTCGCGGGTTTTAAGCTGGCGACAGACTTCGATCCCGCTAAGAAGCGGCATCATCCAATCGAGAATAACAAGGTCTGGC
>DRFG01000066.1 GCA_011050655.1 Roseobacter sp. | reverse complement strand
ATTGTCCCGCTGGTCGACCGCGGGCGTGTCTCTGCGGCATCCACTACACTGGGGGGCGTTATCATGAATACGTGGGATTCCGAATTGTGGAATGCTGCCGACTGGTATCGCATCAAGGAATAAACCAAGACAAAAATGAGGAGCATGCCCCCAGGGTGTGTTCCTCTTTACTTGATGTCCTCTCGCAAACATGCGAACCCGCGCATCCTTCGGATTTCGCCACTTCCTACCCTTAGACTGACCTGCAAAGGCGCCGCGCATGCTGACCTTCACTATCCGTCGACTGCTTTTGTCGATACCGACGCTTTTGTTCATCAGCCTCGTTATATTTCTGTTACTGCAACTGGCCCCGGGCGACCCGATGGCGCAGGTGCCCTTGACCGTGCCTCCCGAAGTCAAACAAAAAATGCGCGAAGCCTTGGGTCTGGGCCAACCTATCTATGTCCAGTACTACAAGTGGTTGATCCAGTTTTTTTGGGTGGAACCTCAAGTATTCATTGACTGGGCGACGCGGGACACATTTTTGCTGGGCTGGTTGCCCGATACTCATTTATCAACATTCATCGACCCCGATACCGGGGCAATTCGGCCGGTGCAGCGCGCAATCAGCTGGCAAACCCGCAGCCCGATCATGGATATCGTGATTCAGCGCATGCCGCAGACGCTCTGGGTGGTGGGTCTCAGCTATGTGGTGGGTATCCTGATCGCGATCCCCATCGGGATCTATTCTGCCTATCGCCACTATTCGCTGTTCGACCAAGCTGGCACCTTTGTCACGATGGTAGGCTTTTCTATCCCCCCCTTCTTTACCGGCCCGCTGTTAATCGTCATTTTTTCGGTTTCACTTGGGTGGTTGCCATCAATTTATGACACCACCCATGTGGTCACCGATTGGGCCAGCTTTAAGATACAGTTCATGCAAATGGTCATGCCGGTAATGGTACTTGCGCTGCAAACCACGGCCCAGATCAGTCGCTACATGCGCGGAGCCATGCTGGACAACCTCAACCAAGATTACGTCCGTACGGCCCGAGCCAAGGGGCTTAAGGAAACTACGGTGGTTCTGGTCCACGTCTTGCGCAACTCGATGATTCCGGTCGTTACCGTCATCGCCCTTGGAATGCCTGCAATCTTTGGCGGGGCCATCATTACGGAAAACGTGTTCAAGGTGAACGGCATTGGCCAACTGCTGCTGACTGCGCTTTTCGCCAACGATCTGCCGATGGTAATGACGCTGACCTTTATCTTTGCCATCCTAATCGTTCTGTTTAACCTGATTGCCGATATTCTATACGGCCTGCTTGACCCAAGGATCCGCTATGACTGAGCAAGCAATCCCAGCGAGCCCGATCGAGGCCGATCTTGAACTTTACGGGGCATTGGTCGACAAAGAACCGCAAAAACCGCCGCGCAGCCAATGGATCGACGTTTGGCAGCAGTTTCGTAAACACAAAGGCGCGGTTTTCGGTGGTAGTTTTCTACTTTTCATCACGCTTGCAGTCGTCTTTGGCCCATTTTTGTGGGATGTTGACCCCAAGGCGTTGGACATTCGCAATAAGAATTGGCGCCCGATCTATCAGTTATTATTCGACAGCGAAGCGAAGGCAGGCTGGGCACATCCATTCGGCACCGATCAATTGGGCCGTGATATCATGGCCCAGATGATCGCAGGCGGTCAGGTCTCAATGGCGGTTGGCTGGCTGGCCATGGGATTGGCGTTGGTCATCGGTAGCGCGATCGGGGTGCTGTCGGGCTATTTTACAAAGCTCGATTTCTGGCTCATGCGGTTTACCGATCTGGTGCTGTCACTACCGATCCTTCCGTTGACATTACTGGCTGTCACGCTGTTTCGCCAACCGCTTAACTCCCGGTTCGGACCCGAGGGAGGGATGTTCATCTTGATCGTCGGGATCATTGGTTTAACATCCTGGATGCAGACTGCCCGGATCGTGCGGGGCGATATCCTCGCGCTGAAGGAGCGGGAGTTCATACTTGCCGCCCGGTCAATCGGTACACGGTCGGGAAAGATCATTCGGCGGCATCTATTACCCAACGTGATTTCCCCAATCATGGTATCTGCAACATTGGGGTTGGCGACAGCCATCATTACCGAGAGCGCATTGAGTTTCCTCGGCGTAGGGTTTCCTTCGGATTTTCCAACTTGGGGTAAACTTCTATCTGATGCCGTATCGCGAATGCAGGAATTTCCCGAACGTGTTCTCCTGCCCGGCATCGCTATTTCCCTGACCGTACTGAGCGTGAATTATCTGGGCGACGGGTTGCGGGATGCGTTGGACCCGCGTTTGCGCGGACGGTGAACAATCGTCGATAGAGTGCGCCTGATCTTAGTCTGTCATTGAGTATTTTTAAAAGGGTGAAGCCGATGCGGTGGACTTCGGTCATGGCCCAATGCATTTTTGCCGCTTCAGCGAATAAGGAAATAAGTGCCGAGCCCTGCTTTATCACAGAGCGCTTGTTCGTGAAGTTGACAAATAGAAGAATTATTTTGAACGGTATTGGTGTTGACCGGAACACTTTCCCTGGCAGCAGCAGAGCTGCGGCCTAAAACGCCTTGATCTGGCTTTAAATTCGGGCCAATTGGGAAATTGTTCTGCATACATAGGGATCAAGGCAATGTTTGAATCATTTGGTTTTGAAAATGCCACGCCACAGCAGGCTGCCGTTCTTCTTGCGGTGCTGGTAGGGTTGGTTTTTGGCGTATTTGGTCAGATTACCAAATTCTGCTTTCGTCGTTCGCTCGTCGGGGAAGATCGTGTTGCGGCAGCCGGGGTGTGGCTAACGGCTTTGGCGTTTGCGGTTGTCGGTACACAGGCTGCAGTCGCTGCCGGGTGGATTACATTTGATGCTCATCGCTTCATGTCGGCTGATTTGCCTTATGTTGCGATTGCTGTAGGCGGATTGCTTTTCGGCGCGGGTATGATCCTGACCCGAGGTTGCATTTCGCGACTGACTATTCTTGCGGGGTCGGGAAACCTTCGCGCCGTTTTGGTGCTTGTGGTATTTGCGGTGGTTGCCCACGCCACGTTGAAAGGGGTATTCGCACCGTTTCGCGTCGCATTGGGGTCTATTACTGCTGATTTGGGCGCGGCCATCAGTTTGGCTAACTGGCCGGGTGGTAGCTGGTTTTGGACCGGTCTTATCGCTGTAGCCGCGTTGAGCTATGCAGCAAAGTCAGGTAACCGTGCCGGGACGTTGGTCATGGCGGCGGTCATTGGGCTGCTGGTCCCGCTGGCTTGGGTCGGTACCGGATTTATCCTGTTCGATGAATTTGACCCCATTGCCATGGAAAGTCTTTCCTTTACTGCCCCCTCGTCTGACGCGTTGTTCTGGGTCATAGCGAACAGCTCCATCCCGGCAGGCTTTGGCGTCGGCTTGCTGGGAGGCGTGCTTGCCGGTGCCGCTTTGGCAAGCCTGACCTTCGGTGGTTTCTCTTGGCAAAGCTTTGAGACGCCGGCTCAGACAGGTCGTTATCTGGCCGGGGCTGCGTTGATGGGTATTGGTGGGGTATTGGCCGGAGGGTGCACATTGGGCGCAGGCCTGTCTGGCGTGCCTACGCTGTCAGTGGCCGCGATTTTCGCCATCGTCATGATTGCTGTCGGTGCGTTGGCAATGCAGGCGGCCTTGAAGGTTTCGCCGGCACAGCGCCCCGCTCACGGGTAAGGGTTATTGGATCCTGTGCCGTAACCGGCGCAGCAACCACCATACCAAACCAACCGCCACAGGTACAGCAAGGGCCGTCAACGTGCCCTTGCTGACCCCGGTCTGTTCGGCCAAGGGGTAGAGCATGTAGGACACCAGTGATACCGCGTAATAGCTGATCGCAACCACTGACAGCCCCTCGACGGTGTGTTGTAACCGAAGTTGCAAATCAGAGCGTTTGTCCATGCTTGCCAGGATTGCCTGATTTTGAGCCGAGCGCTCTACGTCTACGCGGGTCCGCAGCAATTCGGCAGCACGGATCGCGCGTGCCGACATGGTCTGCAACCGGGTTTCAGAAGATTTGACAGTACGCATCGCGGGTTCGTACCGACGCATCATGAATTCATCGAACCCCTGTCGCGACCTGAAGCGGGTTTCACGCAGGGCCGCGATCCTTTGTGCGACGATTGCTTGATAGGCCTCTGTTGCCCCAAGCCTGTAAGAGACCTCAGCAGACAGTGTTTCAAGTTGCACCGAGACGTCTAACAGTTTGTGCAGTGTGTCTTCCGCCATCGCGCCCGTTTCACGCATAGTGGCCATCAGGTCAGTTAACTTACTGTCGAGAGCATTTAGCTGGCCGCCGAAATCGCGCACTTGCGCAAAGCCCAGCATCGACATGGATTTATAGGTTTCGATCTCGCACAACCGCTGGACAATACGACCCAGCCGCCTGGTGCCAGTGCCTTCGGAGGCGAAGATCGCCATGCGCATATGGCCCGCTGAATCGATGCGAAAATCGCTCGCCACAACTGCGGCGTCATCAAGCACAGAAGCCACCGCCAAGCTTTCCGGGACAAACCAATCCCTGAGCGCGTCTGATATCTCGGTGTCTTGCTCGGGGCGCTCCACAAGGCGGAGCAGAATGGAGGTGATACGCTCGGCGTTCAGGTTGCTGCGCCAGCTCTCGGGGAAAACATCAAATTCGGCGGGGTCAAACGGTCGCGTACCGGCTTGATCCAAAAACACCGTATAAGTGACAAATTCCGTGTGCTGCTCCCATTTCAGGGCGTATTTTCCCATCGGCCCATAGTAGTGAGTAGCGTTATCCGCGGGCAGCGGCGCACCGTAATGTTTGAGCAGAGCACACAGGTGATCCAGATCTTGCGAGCGATCTCGCGACGCCGCATCGCCCGGCTGTCGTATCGCCAGATAGGCACCGACATGCGGCACCGTGAGCGACGGAAACGGGCGCGCGTGTAGTTCACTGTTAAGCGCGTAGCGTAAAGGGTGGTCTTTGATCGCAGCCATTCGATTACCTTGTTTAGTCTTGCAACATATTTTGCAAACAATACGCAGCGTTCTTAATAAAGGATAGCTTAATATTTATAATTATCAGTAAGTTACGGTGTACCGCGGAATACCTTAGCATGTTGCATTGCACAGGCGTGAAGATTTTGCGACCGACTGTGTCCTGATCCACTGGCTAACCTGTGAAATGGGGAGGTATTACCAAAGCTTAGCCAAGGCTGGCTGTAAGCCCTAAGATGAGGCAAACCTGCCTTAGGTCACAAGGTGAATAGGAAACGCTAAGGGGCGGCACTTTATAGCCCCGCCCCTATTATTCATAATAAACCTGATACCAAAAAATCAGTCGATCATTGGCAGAAGCTTGTCCAAACTTGCTTTGGCGTCGCCATAAAACATCCGCGTATTGTCTTTGAAGAACAGCGGGTTCTCGATACCCGAATAGCCGGTGCCCTGCCCGCGCTTGGAAACGATAACGTTCTTGGCCTTCCAGCATTCCAGAACCGGCATACCCGCGATAGGGCTGTTCGGATCATCTTGGGCTGCTGGGTTCACGATGTCATTCGAGCCGATAACAATGGCAACATCCGTTTTTGGGAAGTCGTCATTGATCTCGTCCATCTCCATCACGATGTCATAGGGCACTTTGGCTTCAGCGAGCAGCACGTTCATGTGACCCGGCAAACGACCCGCAACCGGGTGAATGGCAAAGCGCACATTCTTACCTTGCGCACGCAGCTTTTTGACCAGTTCGCTCACCGCTTGCTGCGCCTGTGCCACCGCCATGCCGTAGCCCGGGATGATGATGACGCTGTCGGCTTCATTCAACAAGGTTGCAACGCCGTCCGCCTCAATGGCGACCTGTTCGCCTTCGACTTCCATCTGGGGCCCAGATGTACCGCCAAAGCCGCCCAAAATCACGCTGACGAACGACCGGTTCATCGCTTTACACATGATATAGGACAGTATCGCACCGGAGGAACCGACCAAGGCACCCACAACGATCAACAGATCGTTGCCAAGGCTGAAACCGATCGCCGCCGCGGCCCAACCAGAGTAGCTGTTCAGCATCGAGACAACCACCGGCATGTCCGCGCCACCGATACCCATGATCAGGTGGTAGCCGATAAAGAGCGCTGCCAATGTCATGAGGAACAGCGGCAAGAACCCACCTGTGTTGAAGTACCAGACAAGGCAGAGCAGTGACACGGCTGCAGCACCTGCATTCAGGATATGACCGCCCGGCAGCTTGGTTGCCGAAGAGTTCACCCGACCTGCCAGCTTGCCATAGGCAATAACCGAACCGGTAAAGGTGATGGCACCAATGAAGATCCCCAAGAACAGCTCAACCCGAAGGATGTTTTGCTCAACGATATCCTTATGCGCCAGCAATTCGGCAAAGCCGTGCAGGTTCGCCCGCGCCGCGTCGTCCATTGCCAGTACATTACCCAGCTCGAAATGCGCGTTGTAGCCCACGAAAACCGCCGCCAGACCGACAAGACTGTGCATCGCGGCAACCAATTCGGGCATCTGCGTCATCTGCACTTTTGTCGCCAGTTGATAGCCAATGGCACCGCCACCTGCGATCAGGATCAGTGACAGCAGCCAGAAACCAGCCCCCGGCCCGATCAATGTTGCGACCACAGCCAAGGCCATGCCGACAATTCCGTACCATACAGCGCGTTTTGCGCTTTCCTGACCCGACAGCCCGCCAAGGCTTAGGATGAAGAGTATGGCTGCGACCACATAAGCCGCTGTTGTAAAACCAAAATCCATTTATCCGAACCCTTTACGATTTTTGGAACATGGCGAGCATGCGCCGTGTCACGAGGAAACCACCGAAGATGTTGATCCCGCACATAAAGACCGACAGTGAGGCCAGAATGATTACAAGGAACGATCCGGAGCCGATTTGCATTACGGCACCCAGAATAATGATCGACGAAATCGCATTGGTCACAGCCATCAAAGGTGTGTGCAAGCTGTGTGCCACGCCCCAGATCACTTGGAAACCGATGAACACCGACAGAACAAAAACGATGAAGTGCTGCATAAAGCTGGCCGGAGCGACCAAACCTACAGCCAACAACAACGCGCCGCCAATGGCTAGAAGGCCGACCTGATTTCGGGTTTGAGTTTTGAACGCGGCCGTCTCCTTGGCGCGCTTTTCTTCCGGCGTCAGTTCCTTGGGTTTGTCCTTTTTCGGAGCAGCCGCAATTGCTGCCACCTTGGGCGGTGGCGGCGGGAAGGTGATTTCTTTGCTATGCGCAATGGTCGCGCCACGGATAACATCATCTTCCATGTTGTGATTGATCACACCGTCTTTTGCAGGCGTCAAATCGGTCAACAAATGGCGGATATTGGTAGAATACAGGGTCGACGCCTGCGTGGCCATCCGGCTTGGAAAATCGGTGTAGCCGATGATGGTCACGCCATTCTCGGTAACGATTTTTTCATCCATCTTGGTCAGCTTGCAGTTGCCGCCTTTTTCAGCCGCCAGATCGATGATCACAGAACCCGGCTTCATCGCTGCGACCATGTCTTCGGTCCACAGCTCTGGCGCTTCGCGGTTGGGAATCAACGCAGTGGTAATAACGATGTCGATCTCAGGTGCCAGCTCGCGGAACTTGGCGAGCTGTGCTTCGCGGAATTCGGGGGAGGAAACCGAGGCATAGCCGCCCGATGCGGACCCGTCCTGCTGTTCTTCCTCGAAATCGAGATAGACGAACTCAGCACCCATCGATTCAACCTGCTCGGCCACTTCGGGGCGCACATCGAACGCATAGGTAATTGCACCCAGGCTAGTCGCTGTCCCGATCGCAGCCAGACCCGCAACGCCGGCCCCCACAACCAAAACCTTGGCCGGTGGAACCTTACCCGCCGCAGTGATCTGACCGGTAAAGAAGCGACCAAAGTTGTTCCCCGCCTCGATCACCGCGCGGTAACCCGCGATATTCGCCATTGACGACAGCGCGTCCATCTTTTGGGCACGACTGATACGCGGGATCATTTCCATTGCAACGACGGTGGCCCCTTTATCAGCGGCCTCTTTCATCTTCGCTTCGTCCGCAACAGGGCTGAAGAACGAAATCAGTGTCTGACCCTCGCGCAGACGCCCCATCTCGGTTGTGTCCGGTACACGCACTTTAGCAACCACATCTGCGGCCTCCCAAAGCGCGGCGGCTGTATTCACCACTTCAACACCTGCACCGGTGTATTTTTCGTCTGAAAAACCTGCGGCGTCGCCTGCACCTGTTTCGATCATACATGTATGACCCAGTTTTTGCAGCTGAAGCGCTGACTCAGGGGTCATCGCAACGCGATTTTCCCCGGTAAAAGTTTCTTTTGGTGTCCCGATCTTCAATCCAGAGTCCCCCGTTTATGCTTCTACGCCGAACACGGCGCAACAATATTACTCAGAGCGATAGCGCTTGGGTTCCTATAGTACAAGGTACCCACGGGATTAGAACCGTTAATCGGGCATTCAATAGCGCTAACAATACAGTTTCTCATCATAAATCTCGTCTGCTCTTCCGACCGGGCCTTGCGCCCGCCAAAACTTCCCCCCAGCATATCACCAACCGCAGCCATATTGAGGGAAATACAATGGACCTAAACGGAAAACACGCGCTTATCACTGGCGGGGGTACGGGCATTGGGCTCGCCATCGCGCGCGATCTTGCAGCCCAGGGTGCCGTTGTCACTATCACCGGTCGCCGCCAAGAGGTGTTGGACAGCGTCGCAAGTGCGAACATGACCGGTATGGCCATGGACGTGCGCAACGAGGATGACGTAGTCGCTAAAATTGCAAGCGCCGTAGAGCAGCGTGGGCCGATTCAGATCTGCATCCCCAACGCCGGCATCGCCGAGGGCAAGGCAGTACATAAGACAGATATGGAATTCTGGCGCAACATGATGGCGACCAATCTGGACGGTGCCTTTCTAACCATCAGAGAATCGTTGAAATCGATGCGCGAAACCGACTGGGGTCGGGTTGTTGCGATTTCGTCGATGGCTGGGTTGCGAGGCTTGCCGGGCGCTGCCGCATATTCCGCCTCCAAACACGGGATGATTGGCCTGATACGGTCGCTCGCCGAAGATTACATGGGCCAGCCCTTTACGTTCAACGCCATTTGCCCCGGCTATGTCGATACGCCGATCGTAACGCGCAACACGGCCTCGATATCAGAACGTGCGGGCATCACTGAAGAAAAGGCGCGGGCAATCATGGTAAACTCAAATCCGCACAAGCGTCTAATTGAGGTGTCTGAAGTATCTGCCGCTGCCCGCTGGCTGATCGGCCCCGGATCGCAAAGCATCAACGGTCAATGCATTCAGGTTACCGGCGGACATATGTAAGCCAGCTCCATACAGATGATCACAAGTTATTAACCATAGGGCGGCTAGAGTCGCCCTATGGACATAGACCCACACACCCCGCGACATAAAGCTGACACGGCTGTGATCTTTCGAACGTGCCGTAAACGCGATGCCCTTTTGACACGACAAACTGGCGTCGCCATTGATCCATCTCATCACCTGACGGCGTGCAAAATCCTGAACATTCATAGTCAGCAATGCAGTGGGGTGACGGCTTCGCCTTGCGCTTCTGAAAGCACCTAGGCTGATTTTAGCAGTCGCTGGCGTTTCCCATCTGCCCAAGCCCGGGCTGCTGCACCGAACTTTTCAAACAACGGTCGAGAAACCGGATCAATTTTGGCACCCCATTCAGGATGCCACTGCACAGCAAGGGTGAATCCGGGTGCATCCTTTATATAGATCGCTTCGGGCGTGCCATCTTCTGCAAACCCGTCAATGATCACTCGAGGGCCGGCTACCTTAATCCCCTGCCCGTGCAGCGTATTGGTCCGAACCTTAGACTTCCCAAGAACCTCATGAAAAACGCCCCCTTGGGTAAACGTCACATCATGCCTAAGCTCGAACTTTTCCTCCATCGTACCATCAGGGGGCATACGGTGGTTCATCCGGCCCGGCAAATCGCGAATTTCTGGGTACAAAGTCCCGCCCATCGCAACATTGACCTCCTGAAACCCACGGCATACGCCAAAAAAGGGCTGCCCCCGCTCGACACATGCCCGCACCAGCCCCAAAGCAATAGCGTCGCGGGCCCGGTCAAAGGTGCCATGCGCTTCTGTTTCGCTCTCGCCGTATTCTTCAGGATGCACGTTGGGGCGCCCACCGGTCAGCAGAAATCCATCGCAGACCTCAAGCAACTCTTCCACCGATACCAGTGCAGGGTCGCTCGGGATGATCAAGGGCAGGCAACCAGACACCTGAGCGACCGCTATGGTGTTCATCGTGCCAGCTGCGTGAACCTGATACTGATCATTCATTAAGCTGGTATTTCCAACGATACCAACGATAGGACGTGACATATACAGCCTCAAGTTTTGCGTTTCAGCAAAGCCTACAACGTGCGCAAGCCTACCTCAACACCCGAACGTGCAGACTATGCTTCACCCTTTAGCCCAGCAGCAGCAACCCCGGCCAAGGCGGCCACAGCATCGTTATCCGAAGTGTCACCGGTCACCCCAAGCGCCCCGATCACGATACCTTGCTGATCGCGTAGCAATACGCCTCCGGGCACAGGAACCACTGCGCCGCCATAGACACCGTTCACCGCCGCCATGAAATAAGCTTGCGCTTCGGCCCGCGCCATTTGCGCACGCCCGGCCATACCCAGCATTACCGCACCATACGCTTTGCCATGCGCAATCCCGAACCGGCCGGGTGCCGCACCGTCTTCTCGTTCAAAGGCCTGCACATGCCCGCCTGCATCCAGAACCACGACCGACAAGGGCTTCAGCCCCATCTCCCGACCTTTTTTCAACGTTTGCGCGATCATTACCCGCGCCTGTTCCAACGACACCATTATTCTAAACCTTTTTCATTTTGCGAAATAAACTCCGGGGAGCGCGAGGGGCTGGCCCCTCGCTTGTCGGTGTTTAATCTTGAGCAGCTTTCAATTCTAGGCGACGAGCGTGCAACACAGGTTCGGTATACCCCGACGGCTGCTCTCGCCCTTTCAACACCAAATCGCACGCGGCCTGAAATGCAATACCATCAAACCCTGGTGCCATAGGACGGTACAGCGGGTCACCGGCATTCTGACGGTCGACCACAGCGGCCATTTTCTTCAATCCAGCCACGACCTGTTCCTCCGAAATCACCCCGTGATGCAACCAATTCGCCAACGCCTGCGCCGAAATCCGGCAGGTCGCGCGGTCTTCCATAAGGCCCACATCGTGGATGTCCGGCACCTTTGAACATCCGACGCCCTGATCGACCCAGCGTACAACATAACCCAAAATTCCTTGGGCGTTGTTTTCGATCTCTTGCGTAATTTCGGTATCCGAGAGGTTACGCCCCTGCAAAACAGGGATGTCCAACAGCGTGTCCAAGGTGGCGCGTGCACCGCCCGCCTTTATTTCTTCCTGACGCGCCAAAACATCTACCTGATGATAATGCGTCGCGTGCAGCGTCGCCGCCGTGGGCGACGGCACCCATGCACAGTTAGCACCGGCCTTTGGGTGACCGATCTTGGCTTCCAGCATCGCTTCCATCATGTCGGGCATTGCCCACATGCCCTTGCCGATCTGCGCCTTTCCCTGCAACCCGCAAGCCAGACCGATATCAACATTACGGTCCTCATAGGCGCTGATCCACGCGGCATTCTTCATCTCGCCTTTCGGCACCATCGGCCCGGCTTCCATCGACGTGTGAATCTCGTCACCTGTGCGATCAAGAAAACCAGTGTTGATGAATGCGACCCGCGACTTGGCCGCGCGGATACATTCCGCCAGATTTGCCGAAGTGCGACGTTCTTCGTCCATGATGCCGAGTTTTACGGTATGCGCCGGCAAGCCCAACGTCTTTTCTACATGGTCAAATATCTCATCGGCAAAAGCGACTTCCGCCGGACCATGCATCTTGGGTTTCACGACATACATCGACCCCACCACGGAATTGCGGATGCCGTCTGTCTTTTTCAAGTCGTGCATGGCGATGAGCGTCGTGATCATCGCGTCCATCAGCCCTTCGCCTATCTCTGCCCCGTCGCGGTCCAAAATAGCCGGGTTTGTCATAAGATGACCAACATTGCGGATCAACATCAACGACCGCCCCTTGAGAGTAACCACTGACCCATTCGCGCCGGTATATTCCCGGTCAGGGTTCATCTTGCGGGTTACGTTTCGGCCACCCTTTTCAAATGTCTCCGACAGATCGCCTTTCATCAGGCCCAGCCAATTACCATAGGCCACAACTTTGTCTTCCGCATCGACCGCCGCAACGCTGTCTTCGCAGTCCATGATGGTGGACATGGCCGATTCAAGCACCACATCTGAAACGTTCGCCGCATCGGTGTTACCGATGGCGTGCTCAGCATCCACTTGAATTTCAATATGGAGCCCGTTGTTTTTCAACAAAATAGCATCGGGCTTGTCTTCCGGTCCGCGATAACCGATGAACTGATCCGGAGACTTCAAGGCAGGCACCAAAGCGCCCTGCTTCACGCTATAGCCCTCGACATCGGCATGACTGCCAGACGCCAACGGAACGGCGTCATCAAGAAACGCCTTGGCCCGCGCTACGACGCGGGCACCGCGCTGCGCGTCATAGGCTTTGCCCTGCGGCAGATCCCCCAATGCATCAGTACCGTAAAAGGCATCATACAAGCTTCCCCACCGCGCATTAGCAGCATTCAACGCAAAACGTGCGTTTGTGATCGGCACAACCAGTTGGGGCCCTGGCACCATGGCAATCTCGGGATCTACATTCATCGTATCAATCGAAAATCTGGAGCCCTCGGGCACCAGATAACCGATTTCACGCAAAAATGCCGTATAGCTATCAGCATCGTGCTGTTTACCAGCGCGGTCTTTGTGCCATGCGTCCACCTTGGCCTGCATATCTTCTCGGACGTTCAACAAATCGCGGTTCTTCGGCCCTAGTGTGTGGACCAGATCGGAAAAACCAGCCCAGAATGCTGCCGGATCAACGCCGGTACCCGGTAAAGCCTGACCTTCTATAAAGGTGACAAGTTCATTTGCGACCTGAAGGCCATTCTTATCCGTTCTGTTGGTCATCTAAAGCTTCCTTGCTGCGCTGGCACTTATTCAACGTAGGCTTAAGGGCTAAGCTGGGAATGGGCAAGCTGTTTTGGTAAAGTAATATTACCAAATAGTCGCTTCAGATTTGGTCGCAGATCGGCGTGTTACCTCCTTACGGGCCAGCTGATACAGAAAAAAGCAGGCTCCCAATTAAGAGAGCCTGCCTGAAAAATATAACTTGCTTGAATATCTACTGAAACAAAGTTGCTTAAAATTTCTTGTTATTTTCATTGGCCCCGGGTGTAACAGTATGGTCAGGCGCGATAGGTGTTTCAGGACGCGAGGCCGGCGTGTAGGCTTCCGAATTTCCCGACGTGTCCTGAACGGCAGAAGACCCGATGTCTGCGTCGCGACCGTTACCCCACATAAATAACATGACGACCAAAACAGCCAGAACCGCAAAAAGCATTGCGCCCTTGATGCCCAAAAGCGAAGGTTTATGCTCTTTTTCCTGCTTATGTGTGTTTGTGTCGGGTGCCGACATAAGCTTTCTCCTTTATTAGGTGGGTACATCACCTTCTAACGGCTCACCTTGCGTGGCTGCTGTTGGAGGGTTAACTTGAGCACTGGACATCTGGTTCCACGATAAAGGAAAAAATATGAGTGATGCTGCACCTCAGACGATATATCTGGCCGAATACACGCCATTTGGCTTTACTATCGACAGTGTAGAACTTCACTTTGACTTGAAACCACATCAAACACGCGTCAAAAGCCGCATTGCATTTCGCCCCAATCCACAAGCAACTGATCGCACCTTCTTTCTGCACGGTGAAAACCTGATCCTGATCGGTGCTACCGTCGACGGCGCCCCCGTCTCTCCTGACGTCACCCCACAAGGGCTAACCTGCGACGTGCCGGATGCGCCTTTCATCTGGGAAGCAGAGGTCGAGATCGACCCCAAAGGCAACACCGCTCTAGAGGGGCTATATATGTCCAACGGGATGTATTGCACTCAGTGTGAGGCCGAAGGCTTTCGCAAGATCACCTATTACCCCGATCGCCCCGATGTCATGGCCGTGTTTACCGTCACGATCAACGGCCCTCACCCGGTGTTGTTGTCGAATGGAAACCCCACCTCGATGGGAGACAACGAAGCAACCTGGTATGACCCATGGCCAAAGCCTGCCTATCTGTTTGCGCTGGTTGCAGGTGATCTGGTCGCCCATTCTGATAGCTTTACCACCATGTCCGGGCGTCTGGTCGCGCTGAATCTTTATGTCCGCCCTGGCGATGAGGGAAAGTGCGCGTTTGGCATGCAGGCCCTGAAGCGCAGCATGAAATGGGATGAGGACGCGTACGGGCGCGAATACGACCTAGATCTGTTCAATATCGTTGCTGTCGATGACTTCAACATGGGTGCCATGGAAAACAAAGGGCTGAATATTTTCAACTCTTCTGCCGTTCTGGCTAGCCCCGAAACCAGCACTGATATGAACTTTGAAAGGATCGAGGCAATTATTGCGCACGAATACTTTCACAACTGGACAGGTAACCGGATCACCTGCCGCGACTGGTTTCAGCTGTGCCTCAAGGAAGGCCTGACGGTATTCCGCGACAGTCAGTTTACGTCTGACATGCGATCGGCCCCGGTGAAACGCATCAGTGACGTTATTGATCTGCGGGCCCGTCAATTCCCCGAAGACCAAGGCCCCTTGGCCCACCCAGTGCGGCCCGAAAGCTTTCAGGAAATCAATAACTTCTATACCGCAACTGTCTATGAAAAAGGGGCCGAGGTAATCGGCATGCTCAAGCTGTTGGTGGGCGATAAAGCCTACTCGGACGCTCTTGACCTCTATTTCGACCGCCACGATGGTCAGGCCTGCACGATCGAAGATTGGCTGCGCGTATTCGAGGACACCACAGGCCGCGATCTGACGCAGTTCAAACGCTGGTACAGTCAGGCCGGTACGCCGCATCTGTCGGTGACAGAAGATTGGCAGCATGGCACGCTGACCTTGAATTTCAGGCAGCACACTCCCGCCAGCGCCGCTACTCCCGCGCCTCAACCCCAGGTTCTGCCCATCGCGGTGGGCCTGATCGGCCAAGACGGCGACGAGGTGGAGGAAACCAGAATACTCGAGATGACCGAAACCGAACAGAGCTTTGTCTTCGATGATTTAGGCACGCGGCCGATAACCTCTATTCTTCGCGGCTTTTCGGCACCGGTGGTATTAAAACAGCAATTGTCCGACGCCGACCGCGCCCACCTGCTTGCCCACGACACTGACCCCTTTAACCGTTGGGAACAGGGACGCATGCTGGCTTTCGGGTCGCTATTGGCGATGATCCGCGATGGCAAGTCGCCTAACCCGGACTGGTTGGCCGGTGTCCGTTCCGTTATCAGCGACGAAAGCCTCGACCCTGCATTTCGCGCATTGGTGCTGGGCCTGCCGTCGCAGTCTGATCTTGCGCGCGCACTTGCTGATGCTGGCGATACTCCGGACCCTGATATCATTTATGCCGCCGTCGAAGCGACCCGCAGCGCAATGGCGAAATCCTACGATGACCTTGTGCCTACGCTATACCGTCGGCACACGGTAGACGCAGACTATGAACCTGATGCTGCGCAGTCAGGCAAAAGATCACTTGCCAATGCGGCCCTGTCACTCTTGACCCGCAATGACGGCGCTAAGACGGCGCAAAAACAATACAACGGTGCTGACAATATGACCCAGCAGCTAAGCGCCTTGGCCAACCTGATACGCTCAGGTCGAGGTAAAAAGGCTGTGCAAGCATTTGAAAACCAATGGAAGAATGATCGCTTGGTCATGGACAAATGGTTTAGCCTGCAAGTGATGGAAGCCGATCCCGAAGATGCCCACGAGGTTGTGCAGACATTGACAGAGCACCCAGATTTCAACTGGAAAAACCCAAACCGGTTCCGCGCCGTTTTCGGCAGTTTTGCTGCACATCACGCAGGGTTTCACCACGCCAGTGGTGTGGGATACCGGCTATTGGCCGATTGGCTGATCAAGCTTGATCCACTGAACCCGCAGACTACCGCGCGGATGTGTGCCGCTTTTCAGACATGGCAGCGCTATGGTGCCGATCGACAGGCGCTGATGGAAACCGAAATTGATCGTATCCTTGCGCAACCTGATCTGTCGCGCGACACCACAGAAATGTTAACCCGTATCCGGAGAGCCTGACCTATGCGACCTATTCTACTTATCACCGGCGCTTCAGCAGGTATCGGTGCCGCGTGCGCTAAGCTAGCCGCGCCCGACTATGATCTTGTGTTAAATTACCGCTCTGACAAGGCCGGTGCCGAAGCCGTAGCGCGCGAGGCCGAGACCAAGGGTGCACGTACACTGATCTGTCAAGGCGATGTCGCAGTCCCCGAAGACGTGGCCCGTATATTCACTGAGATTGATCGCCATTACGGGCGGCTTGACGCGCTGATCAATAATGCAGGCATCGTAGATGCCGTCGCGACCGTCGCGGAAATGGATCATGCCCGGCTTAAACGCATGTTCGACGTCAACGTTATCGGCGCGATGATGGTGGCGCAGGCTGCGGCCGCGCGTATGACCAAACAGGGAAGCGGTAGTATCGTCAATATGGGGTCGATCGCGGCGCGACTAGGGTCAGCCAACGAATTTGTCGATTATGCAGCTTCTAAAGCGGCAATTGATGCATTTACCAAGGGGCTTGCAAACGAAATCGCAGCCACCGGCGTTCGGGTCAATGCCATCCGCCCTGGCCTGATTGACACCGAAATTCATGCCAAGGCCGGTGTGCCGGATCGGGCGCAGAAGCTATCGAAAAACATCCCGATGCAGCGGGTCGGTTCAGCCGAGGAGGTCGCCAAGGCGACGCTCTTCCTGTTATCCGATGCCGCCAGCTATATCACCGGCACCACCTTGGACGTCAGCGGCGGGCGTTAGTGACCGACGAATTTCGCTACTCGCGCCAAGGTCGCAACCCCGGCACGATGATCGTTGTGGCATCAATCTGGGCGGTGCTGCTTGGCGCGTATATTTGGCTTGATGCCGCGCCGCTGTTGCT
>DRFG01000065.1 GCA_011050655.1 Roseobacter sp. | reverse complement strand
ATTGTCAGCGCCGATGCCATGAACACCCATTGCACCCCGGTCATCGCGACGAACGAGGTGCCAGTGCCCAGCATGAACAGCAGGCTCGCGGGTACCAAAGCCAGAAATGCCAGAAACGAAAGCTGGAAGCTCGATGTAGATTTTGGCACACGCCGCGTGGCAAGGTCACGCAACGACAGACCAAATACGCCCAGAACCGCAAGCAGTGACAGGATCTGAAAGCTCTCCATGCCGGGGCGGATCACCAAAAGCACACCGAACATGCCGACTAGGATCGCGCTCCATCGTCGCCACCCGACCGGGTCACCTAGGAAGAGCGCTGCCCCCAAAGTCACCACTAAAGGTGTGGCCTGCAAGATTGCCGAAGCAGAGGAAATCGGCGTCAGCACGATTGCAGAAACAAACCCTAGGGTTCCGATAATCTCTCCGGTGGCGCGCAGCAGGATCGGTAGGGTCAGAATGGTGGGGTCAAGCAACGGCTCGCCCCTGAAGCGCATCAGCGCACCATAGCAGACAGCCCCACCGAGCCCGAGAAGAAAAATGATCTGACCGACAGGAATATCCGACCCCATCAACTTGATGAACATATCCTCTATGGCAAAGCCCAGCATTGACAGCACCATGATGAGCGCACCGCGCAGGTTGTCCATGTCTTATCCTTTCTAGTCCGCATCTTGTCTAAATCGCATCGTGTGTTCCATGTCGCTTCGGCTGGGAATGTGCAAGGCGCAGTATCATTTGGGCACCCGTGCCATTGGGCATCTTGATCTTTGTGCGGTAGAGCCGTTGACTTTGCCGTCCAAAAAGCCCATCTGAGCATCAAGCGAAGCCCTCTGCCGCGTGAGCAGTTCAGCCCTTTGGTCCTCTGGATCATCATATTGCTGAGAGACAGGGCCGCCGGTGTTCCCAAAATCACGCGTGGGGCCAAGCGCAACAGACAGGGCGTTGGCACTAGGCCGGCCCCTGTGATCTGTTTTGCGTCCCTCGCGGTTCAGCCCCTTTGGGCATCCGCGTGATTGTTAGGGGTGGGGCATCATGCTCGCGCCCTCAGGAAAGACGATAGAATATGAGCGATTTTGAAATGATGGGCCTGCCGCGCCGTTTGGTAAAGGCTTTGACCAATATGGGTATGACGGACCCGACCCCGATCCAAAAACAAGCCATTCCGCATGCAATGAACGGCCGCGACGTGATGGGCCTTGCCCAGACTGGTACTGGTAAAACGGCCGCGTTCGGTGTGCCGCTCATCGCCCAGATGCTTGAGATGGAAGCGCGACCTGAACCGCGTACCGTGCGTGGTCTGGTGCTGGCACCCACACGCGAACTGGCCAACCAGATCATGGAGAACCTAAAAGGGTTTTGTGAAGGCACCCAGCTCAAGACGATGATGATCGTAGGGGGACAGTCAATCAATCCGCAGATCAAACGCATGGAACGTGGTGTTGACCTTCTGGTTGCCACACCCGGCCGCTTGTTGGACCTGATGGACCGCCGCGCGGTGCTGTTGCACAAGACCACGTTCTTGGTGTTGGACGAGGCCGACCAGATGCTGGACATGGGCTTTATCCACGACCTGCGAAAAATTGCATCCGTGTTGCCTAAGGAACGCCAGACCATGCTGTTCTCGGCCACAATGCCCAAGTTGATGAACGAGATCGCAAATAGCTATCTCAACAGCCCGATCCGCATCGAAGTCTCGCCTCCCGGCAAGGCGGCTGACAAGGTCACACAGGAAGTTCACTTTATCGCCAAGGCCGAAAAGAAGGCTCTGTTGATCGAATTGCTGGGCAAGCACACCGAAGAGCGCGCCTTGGTTTTTGGCCGCACCAAGCACGGTTGTGAAAAGCTGATGAAAGATCTGGTGAAAACCGGTTTCAAAGCGGCGTCGATCCATGGCAACAAGAGCCAAGGCCAACGTGACCGCGCTATTGAAGCGTTCAAAAAAGGCGATGTCACCGTGCTCGTTGCAACCGATGTGGCAGCGCGTGGCCTGGATATTCCCGACGTGAAGCACGTGTATAACTACGAATTGCCAAACGTTCCTGATAACTATGTCCACCGTATCGGACGAACCGCACGCGCGGGCAAAGATGGTGCTGCCATTGCTTTTTGTGCGCCCGATGAAATGGGCGAATTGAAGGATATTCAGAAAACCATGAAAGTCTCGATCCCCGTAGCCTCGGGTCGGCCGTGGGAAGCGATGGACGAACCTGCCAAGCCGGGCAAGAGCCGTGGAAATCGTGGCCGTGGTCAGGGGGGGCGTCCCGGAAACGGGGGTGGCCGTCCTGGTGGCGGGGGCGGTGGCGAAGGCAAGCCGGCTGGTGCTGCACGTCGCAGGCGCAAGCCCGGTGGCGCACAACGGGCTGCATGAACCAAGTACTCAAGCACCTAACGCTCGGTGTGCTCTACATATTGGTGGCGCTGCTTATCGCAGTGCCACCGGTTTATCTGATCATGTCCGCACCGGAGTGTGACGCTGAGCCGTGCCAGATATCGTCACGGTCTTTTTTTACCGCGTATACCGCATCAATCTGGTTGCTTCCCTTCAGTATCGCGGCAGTTCTGCTGGCGTTCATCTTCAAGTTGAAGAACCGCGCTTAACCTATTCCAGATGGTCATAAATCCTCGCCTGAAAGGCGAAACCTGCGCCGGTATTGACAGGCGCTATTCGGCTGGATCCGCTAATACGCTATCTTCACGCCGCAATACCCGCCCCAAATAAATCATCAACGCGAAGCCAATACTGGCAAGGATCAAAACGGATGCCACCAATGGTGCAATGGTCCCGTTAAACACCATTCCTATCGGAGACGCGATGACGGCGGCCATCACAGTCGACATGGCGCCAATCACCGACGCAGCCATTCCCGCGATATGCCCCAAAGGTTCCATCGCCAGAGCATTAAGGTTTCCCATGACCAACCCGGCCTGAAAGAATAAACTGGCCTGCCATAGGGCGAAAAAATAAAAGCCAAACGGTTCGGGCAAACTGCCCAGACCCAAGCCCAGCATACTTGCCGACAAAATGATCTGAACCCCTAGCGCCAGCGTCACGATACGCAGCATTCCTAGACGTACCACCAATAATGCGTTCAGCAGGCTGGAACTGCCCGATACCAAGGCGATGACACCAAACCAAAACGGAAAACTTTCGCCGCGGTCATACACTTGGTCATAAATCGGTTGTACCAGCATCAGAACGGCAAACAAAATCGACAGCGCCAGCGTTTGAACGGTGATAGAGACGCACACCATACGGTTACCGAAAATTTCTTTGGTAGCGAGCCATAGCAAAGGCAACCGCAGCGGACGACGGTTGTCTTTGGGCAATGTCTCGGGTAGGCGCAGGCACACCCAGACCACAGACACCACTGCGAAAACGATGAATGATATGAAAATGCCGCGCCAGTCCGAGAACCTGATGATGACCGCCCCTAAAGCCGGAGCGAAAGCAGGCACAATAACGAAGATCATCATCACAAAGGACATGATCCTCGCCATTTGACGACCGGAAAAAAGGTCGCGGATGATCGCCAATGATACGACCCTAGGCCCTGCGGCTCCCAATCCCTGAAGCACCCGCGCGGCCAGCATGACTTCGATAGATTGGCTAGCCCATGCGATGATTGTGCCCAAAATGTAAAGAAAAGCACCGCCATAGACGATGTTCTTGCGCCCGAACGCATCTGCTAAAGGTCCGGTTACAAACGTGCCCAAGCCCAACCCAAAGACAAATGCGGTCAGGATCAACGGGACGCGTTCGGGGGTATCCGGGCTAAGGTCGGCGGTGATTTGGGGTAAGGCAGGCAGCATCGCGTCGGTAGAAAAGGCAATCGTTGCGAACATCATTGCTATCAAAGCAATGAATTCTGGCCGGCTCATGCGAAAATCTGGTGGATCGGTTGTCATCTTTGGGGGCCTCGTTTGCAACGGAACACAAGACGCAGCCCTCGCAGGGTATTCATAAGGCTACCTTATGGAGTGTGCAATCGGATTTAACGGCCGCGCAAAGGTTAGGCCGTTAATGCCGCTAGAGGATACTCCGATTTCGTCCCTTGCCAAGGTGTCGGTATCTCAAGAACCTGCACAATTTCGTCTAACCCCTCCAGCTCTTGACGCGACCCCGCAGGCAGAACCAACACAGAAATGTTGTAGTTCACAATATCGGTCAATCGCTGTTCCCAACCGTCTACTGCGATGACCCGAGAGACAAAGCGACAGCTTTCCAGCATCGCGCGGCGTGTTTTAAATGGAGTATGGACAGGTTTGCCAAGGTACGAACAAAAATCATCCGTCGTACAGCCGACGATCAAGTCACTGCCCAATTGGGAAAGCTTTCTCAGCCACTGGGCATGCTTTACCGTCAGACCGTCAAACGCGCCATACGTCAGCACGTTGCGGATCGGTTGCCCGGTATCCACGGAAGGTATCTGCCCGTTTCCTATAAGGTGGGGTGCTATAGTGTGTATCATTCTGCCCGCTCTTTTTTGAGGTCTTTGCCCCTTAATTACGTCGATTCTAGGCAAGTTCTCCCACAATGGCAAAAGCTTTATTGTTTTTGAAAGATATCAGTCTGTCCTGCGCAGGTCGGACAACACCTTTTTCCAAAGTTCGGGCGGCTGAGCGCCGGGCACAGCATGCCGACCTGCGACGATGAAAGTCGGGACCGACGAGATACCCATTTTGCGGCTATGGGCATCGCGATCGCGGATGTCTTGAACGTCCGCATCTGTGGCCAAAAGCCTTGACACTAACGACGCGTCCATCTCGATGGCATCCGCGATATCAGATAAAACCTCGGTGTCTCCGATATCACGCGCATCGACAAAATACGCTTTAAACAGCGCCGATACCGCAGCGGTTTGACGTCCTTCAATGCCGGCCCAATGAATAAGACGGTGTGCATTCAAAGTGTTTGGGGTGCGTTGCATGGCCTCGAAATTGATTTTCAGCCCAGCCTTTTCAGCGTGTTCCACAACCGGTGCGTAAGCTTTAATCGCGCCCGCCTTGCCGCCAAACTTCCCCTCAAGATAGGCCCGACGGTCCATGCCTGTCGCAGGCATGTCAGGGTTCAATTGGAACGGATGCCATTCTATAGCGAACGGGTGGTCGGGTTCGCTTTCCAACGCGCGATCGAGATGAGCCTTGCCGATATAGCACCAGGGGCAAATCGGATCGGACATGATATCAAGTTTGATGGCTTCGCTCATATATGTGCCTCATAGGTTGTGCGCAGGGTTCGACGCAGCAGCTTGCCGTTGGCACCCATTGGCAGCTCGGGCAGATGAATAAAAACGCGCGGCTGTTTATACCGCGCCATGTTGTGCTCTGCATAAAGCGCCAGTGCCGTAGCGTCCAGCGGGACATCCGCCGTATAGAACGCAGCGATGATTGTGACATCCGACCTGACTTCGACTTCACAGACACCTACGGCATGGATTCCGGGAAATTTGGCAAGCGTCTGTTCGATTTCGATAGGTGATACGCGAAACCCGCCCGCATTCATCATATCGTCATTGCGCCCCAGATATGTGATCTGGCCATCGTCGCCCATCATGCCCTGATCGCCGGTCAAGAACCAGTCATCCTGATATTTAGCCTCTGTCTGCTCTGCTCGTCCCAGATACCCCAACATCAACCCAGGGTCGCTTTTATGGATCGCAATCGTGCCTTCGGTGCCAACGGCGACGGGACCGCTCTGGCCGATCAAGGCAACGCGCCGCCCATCTTGGGGGCGTCCTAAGGCACCTTCGCGGGCCGGGTGACCCGGTGATGCGGATATGAAAGTTGAACACTCCGACATGCCGTAGGCTTCGTATATTTCGGTACCGCTTGCGTCGCGCCATGCCTTGCTTACAGAAGCAGGCAGCTTTTCTCCCGCGCTTAACCCGTGCCGCAGGTTTGGCGCTTCAACATGCGTATTACGTTTCAGCATTTGGCGGTAAACCCCAGGAGCGGCCGCAAAGATGCTGGGCTTGTAACGCTTCATCAGATCGGGCAGTCCATCCGCCGTGCTACCTGCGGCAGGTATCAACGCCGTTGCCCCCTTGGTCCATGGGTCCATCAGCCCGGTACCCAAGGTGTAGGTCCAGTTGAACGCGCCTGCGTGCATCACGCGGTCATCTTCGCGCAAACCGTACCAGCCGTCGAACATCATCTGCCGAGCCCATATGGCGCGGTGCGCATGCATCACCGCGTGCGGGTCGCCCGACGTGCCGGAGGTGTAGATAATATAGCCCAACCGATTCGGATTACCCATATTCCACTGTGCCGCTGGCAGACCGCGCATCTCACGCAACTTATCGACGGTGCAGATGCCTGGATGGGTTGGACAGTCGATGCTCGGATCTCGTAGGATTACTTTGGGGTTCAACACCTTAACGATCCGTTCCACCTCCGGTAAGGTCAGGGCCGCAGCGGTTGGGACGGGAACCAGGCCGACCGCCAATGCTCCTAAATAGGCTAGGGGAAAATCGACAGTGTTCCCAAGTCGCATCAATACGATATCACCCGCAACAAGCCCGAGTTGTAACAGACCCGTGCCGGTACCGCGCACAGCAGCCTCAAGCGCAGCAAAGCTCCAATCCTCTGTCCCGCCGGGTGCTACAACAGACAAAGCGGTCTTGTCGCCCAAGCGCGTCGCGTGCTGCAACACATGGGCGGCCATGTTGAAAGAGCCGGGGCAGGGCAGATACCCTTCTGATCGCGAAATGGAATACATGGCTCATCGCTAGCCTGCGTTGGCAGACGTTGCAAGCCAGATGGCGCAGGGATATAGGCGTCGTCATGTCGCAAGAAGCATCAAAATCCATGATCCAGATCGCGCGCGAAAGCGGCGCAACTGAAACAGCGCCGCCTGTCGATCTTGGCGCACGGGTGCGTGAGCTGCGCAAAGCCCGCAACTGGACACTGGAGCAAGCGGCCAATCAGGCGGGCCTGGCGCGTTCCACTCTCAGCAAGATCGAAAACGGGCAAATGTCGCCCACGTACGAAGCCTTGAAAAAGCTCGCCGTAGGGTTGGAAATTTCTGTTCCCCAGCTTTTTACACCGCCCTCGGCAGGTCAAATAAACGGGCGTATGGCCGTCACCAAATCAGGCGACGGTACAGCCAAGGCGACGACAACCTATGAACACGAGCTGCTGGCCGATACCTTGCGCAAAAAGCAAATGCTGCCGTATCGCGCTCGTATCCGGGCCCGCAATGTCGAAGAATTCGATGGCTGGGTGCGCCACGATGGCGAAGAGTTTTTGTTCGTACTGACCGGGGTCATCAAGCTTTATACCGAATTCTATGAACCCGTAGAAATGCGCCGCGGCGATAGCGCCTATTACGACGCCACGATGGGGCATAACGTCGTGTCTACTAGCGACGAAGATGCGACCATCCTTTGGGTCACCTCACTCACCTAGCTCAACTGCGTCTATTTCATTTTGCCTTTTAAACTCTCCCCGAAGGGGATCGCGGCGCGTATCGCGCAGTATCTTGCGGCGTGGTGCGCACACCCCTCATGATACGAATAATACGCTCAGTTTTGCGGATCCAGCCACCAGACCTCGGGCATAAAGTTTGGCCCATCGCCGTATAAAGGCACGTGCTCGGGGTATTTTAACGCCGAAATGTGGGCGATGCGGTCTTCGGTGAATTGCCAGAAAGGGATAACATAACGCCCCGCTGTCAGAACCCGGTCCAAAGCATGCGTTGCCGCGATAAACGCGTCGTTGCTCTTGGCGCTCACCATCGTATCTATCAGCGCATCAATCGCAGGAGATTTCACCCCCATCAGATTACGGCTTCCGGGCTGGTCCGCCGCATCAGAACCCCAATAGTAACGCTGCTCGCTTCCCGGGCTCAACGACAGGGCGCGCCGAAAGATTGCCATATCAAAGTCGAATTCATTATTTCGAGCGACAAATTGCGCATCATCCACCGTGTCGACTTTTGCCGCGATGCCCAACCGCTTCAATGCTTGGATATATAATTCGGCTATCGCCATATTTTCAGTGCTCCCCTTAGACAGAAGGATACTAAAAGCCAGAGGGGTACCGTCCTTGTCCCGCATGGTTCCTTCGGTGACACTGTAGCCTGCTTCCTTTAGTGAGTGCATTGCCGACCTAATCCCAGTCCTGTTGCGTGCCGAGCCGTCTGACACAGGCAGTGCATATCCGGCTACCGCACCCTCGGGCAACACATCTGCATAGGGCGATAGTAACTGGGCAACACGGCCTTGTGCAGGTCCGGGAAGCATTGCAAGCGGAGAATTCGAAAAATACGACGTGATACGGGGCTGTGCTCCGCCTGTCAGCGTTTCATTGATATACTCAAAATTGAACGCAGCGATCATCGCATCACGCACCCTGATATCGTCAAACGGTACCCGACGCGTGTTCATTACAAAACCGGTCATTCCTGACGGTTTGCTATGGCGAAAAGTAGATTTGACGATATCACCGCGCTGCACCGCAGGAAAGTCATACTGCGTTGCCCAAGTTTCCGCGTTGAACTCACGTAGGGCTGAAATCTCACCGGCCTTAAAGGCTTCAAACAGCACATTCGCATCGCCATAAAAATCTAGCTTGATCTGGTCTATATTATGGGTGCCTCTGCGAAACGGCACATCCTTACCCCAGTATTCTGGGTTGCGGGTCAGGGTAACCTGTTGGCCCGCCTCGTAATCGGTAACGGTATAAGGGCCCGAACCCATCGGAATTTCTGCTAATGGGGCGTTGGCAAAATCGCGCCCTTCCCATTGTGCCTTGCTAAGGATCGGGCGCATCCCGGCCAAGAGCGCCAGCTCGCGGTTATCGGTATTGAAACTCATACGCACGCTGCGCGGGCCGGTTTTGGTGATGCTGCTGATTTGGGCCCGTAATCCGTGGTAGCGGGGGTGCCCTTGGGTCCCTAAAAGGTCATAGCTAAAAATCACGTCCTCGGGCGTAACCGGGGTACCATCCGCAAATCGTGCTTCGGGCCGTAAGGTGAATTCCACCCAAGAGCGATCTTCGGGGGTTTCGATTGATTCGGCTAAAAGACCGTAAAGCGCGAAGGGTTCATCCCAAGAACGACCCATCAAAGTTTCGTGAGTGAAAAATGGTAATTGCCAAGGAGCAGTACCTTTGCGAACAAACGGGTTCAAACTGTCAAAGCCGCCGGTGTTGCCCAAAACGATTGAGCCGCCTTTAGGGGCATCGGGCCGCACATAGGGCAGAGACACAAAATCAGGTGGCAGGGCCGGGGTCCCGTACATAGATATCCCGTGTGACGGCTCAGCGTTCGCGAGCCCAGCAAAGAGAATCAGTGAAGAAACAGCCGCAACCGCCCGACACATCTGGAAAAAATAATAGGCCATTTTCGCAACAATCCCGCTTTGCCCTTGTTTTATTAGGTCTTCTCTTAGCGGCGCAGGCTCGCCAATTCAAACTTTAAGCTTGGATTACGGCGGCGAATTGCGTATAAAGAATTCACTGCTCGATAGGTTTCTTGCCTGTATGAAACCTGCCTCAATAACTTAACGTCCGCTTCGTGCGGACGTTTTTTTTGTTTTTAGGTGGTGCTAAGCCAAAAATGGCCGTCGGGTCCCGCTATATGGGCCGACCTATATTTAGGCGTTTTCTTTGTTGGTGGAGCGTTCCATTATGCAGTTGCAGAAAACACAGGAGAACACCATGGCCCATACCATAGATCTTTCAGGAAAAAATGCCGTTATCACTGGATCGAATTCCGGTATCGGGCTGGGTATCGCTTGGGCCTTGGCGCGGGCCGGTGCCAACGTGGTGCTGAATTCATTCACCGATCGTGACGAAGACCATGCGATTGCTTCGCAGATAGCGACCGAAACTGGCGTAAAGGCGCGCTATCTTAAGGCGGACATGTCCAAGGCAGACGAATGCCGCCAATTGATCACCGATGCAGGTTCGTGTGATATTCTGGTTAATAACGCCGGCATTCAATATGTCGCCGCAATTCCTGACTTTCCGGTCGAAAAATGGGATGCGATTATCGCCATTAATCTCAGCTCTGCGTTTCACACCACGGCTATTGCTTTACCTATGATGCGATCAGCAGGATGGGGACGGGTTATCAACATCTCCTCTGCACATGGTCTTACGGCATCGCCGTTCAAAGCGGCATACGTGGCAGCCAAACATGGCATCGTCGGGCTGACAAAGACCACCGCGTTAGAAACCGCCAAGGAACCAATCACCTGTAACGCGATCTGCCCGGGTTATGTTCTTACTGATATCGTAGAAAAACAAATCCCTGATACCATGAAAAAGTATGACATGAGCCGCGAAGAGGTGATCAAGAAAGTCATGCTGGAACGCCAACCGAGTAAGGAATTCGCAACAGTGGAGCAACTGGGCGGCACTGCGACCTTCCTTTGTTCCAGCTCGGCCGACCAGATCACCGGGACCACCATCAGCGTAGACGGTGGTTGGACGGCGCTTTGATTGCCCGGTTACGTCTGCGGGGCGGAGTATCAGCGTGACTAAAAAACAAATCAATCTGGCGTTGCAAGGTGGCGGCGCACATGGAGCTTATACTTGGGGCGTGCTGGACCGATTTCTCGAGGAGGACGATCTTGAGATTTGCGGAATTTCCGGAACCTCTGCCGGTGCTCTAAACGGAGCGGCTTTGAAGGCCGGTATGGTAAAGGGCTGCAGGCAAGCCGCCCGCGATAACCTAGACGGGTTATGGGCCAAGGTTTCGGCGGTGGGAGATCTGCATCTTAGCGGGTGGATGGCCCCTTTTGGTTTGGGCGCGATCAGCCAGGCGATGGCATATAGCTTTCCCGTCGCAATGAGTACTGCCATGTCGCAGATTCTGTCGCCTTATGCCTACGGGCCACTCTACCGGAATCCCTTGCAAGATATCGTCGAAGAATTTGATTATGATCATGTTTGCAAGGGTCATGGTCCGCGATTTTTTGTCAGCGCGACTCGGGTGCGCGATGGAAAAATCAGGGTTTTTCATGGAGATGAGATCGGGCCGGATGCTTTGCTTGCCTCGGCGTGCTTACCAACTTTGTTTCAGGCGATTGAAATCGACGATCCGAAGACTGGGCGACGTGAAGCCTATTGGGATGGTGGCTATACCGGAAATCCGGCGCTGTTTCCGCTGTTTGCGCGGGACCTGCCCGACGATATCGTGATCATAAACATAAATCCGCTGGAGCGCGATGCACTGCCCACGACACCGCAGCAAATTCAGAACCGCATCAACGAGATCAGCTTTAATTCGAGCTTACTGCGCGAGCTGCGCGCGATCGAGTTTGTTCAGCATTTGCTTGACCACGGAATGATCCAAGAGGGTACGATGAGCCGCGTGCGGATTCACATGATATCAGACGATGATATGATGTCCCAGTTATCTACGGTCACAAAATCATTCCCAAATCCTCTTGTTATCGAAGCATTGAAAGAAGCGGGCCGTGCTACTGCCGATACGTTTTTACAAGGCGACATCGACCATGTCGGGGTGCGCAGCTCTGTCGATCTGGTCAAGATGTTCAGCTAGGAGGCAGTACGTCGTCAACGCTGTTGGGTAGCAGTTCGGTGACCGGGGTGGTACGAGAAGGCGGATAAACCAGACCCGCTGATATCACGAGCTTAGCAGCATCCTCTACCGTCATGTCGAGCTCCATCACTTCGTCTTTTGGAACGAACAGTAAAAACCCAGATGTTGGGTTGGGCGTGGTTGGAACGAAAACACCGATCAACTGCCGTTCTTCACCTGCGCGGCTCGCAATCTCTCCCTTCGCGGCAATCGAGATAAATCCTAGGGCGAACATACCTTTACGTGGGTATTCGATCATACAGGCTGTCTCAAAGCTCCGTTCAGTCTGCGCGAAAATCGTTTCCGAAATCTGTTTGATACCGGAATAGATTGTTCGGACTACGGGGGTGCGGTTAACCAGACTTTCGGCAAATCGGATAAAAGAACGCCCGATAATTCCCTTGGCAAGCCACCCCACGACGATCGTGAAGAATAAAAATATCACCACCCCGATGCCGCGCACGTTGACTTGCGCGGAAGGGTCCAGCCCGAAGTAGGTCTGGATCAATCTGTCGGGGTGATACGCGACCGGCACCATTGGAAGCACAATCCCGTCGATCCAGCCGATCACGGACCAGATTAACCAGATTGTCAGGCCGACAGGTGCAATAACAACGAGACCGGTCAGGAATGCCGCCCGCAATCGCGCGAACATCGTCCGGCGCGGGGTTGGAATGGTCGGAGGCGTAAAAGGCGTATTCATTGCAGTATTTGTTTTCTAACTTGTTAACAGGTCAGAGCTAGGGCGTATGGTGCCTCGCTACAATGGAACGCCCCAATATAATTGAACTTTATGTGTCTTTTATTGCAAGAATTGCAGAGATTCTGGCCGCGAAGCGTGCATTGTTGCGCACCAACGCAATATTTGCTGTCAACGACCGGCCCTCGGTCAGCTCAAAGATACGCTGTAACAGAAAGGGGGTAACTTCCTTTCCCTTGACACCCTGCGCATCTGCTTCCGCCTGAGCAGCTTGAATGATCGGGGCTAATTGCTCGGCTGGGATTTCGTCTGCGGCGTCGATAGGATTCGCAATTAATTGCCCACCTCGCAACCCCATCATTGCACGCGTTTTGTGGGCGGATGCGATTTGCGCAGCACTGTCCATTCGCAGGGGCGATTTTAACGACGATGTTTTGCTCCAGAACGCTGGAAAACTGTTTTGCCCAACGGTGATTACCGGCACCCCTTGGGTCTCCAGCACCTCAAGAGTTTTCGCTACATCTAAGATGGCCTTGGCCCCAGCGGCAACCACGGTGACGGGCGTCTGTGCAAGCTCCATCAGATCGGCTGATATGTCGAAACTTTCCTCGGCTCCGCGGTGCACGCCACCAATGCCGCCCGTGGCGAACACCTCAATTCCGGCCAAGTGGGCGGCTATCATAGTTGCGGCCACGGTCGTTGCCCCGGTGCCGTTCGTAGCGATACAAGCCGCGATATCAGCGCGTGAGAGCTTGGCCACATTTGTTGCCTGCGCAAGCCGAACGAGCTGATCATCTTCTAACCCAATATGCAGGCACCCACCTATGACCGCTATTGTCGCGGGGGTGGCACCGGCACCGCGCACGTCAGCCTCGACTTGATGGGCGACTTCGAGGTTCTGCGGATAAGGCATGCCATGGGTGATGATCGTGCTTTCAAGAGCGACGATGGGCCCGCCTTCGGCATGGGCTTTTGCAACTTCGCCAGAACGGAACAAGGGGATCATATTTTAGTTTCTCCTGAAACATACCGGGCAGCCGTTGACAGCGCCTGTGCCAGCGACGCCTCAGGGTCGGCCCCGTGAAGCTCGGCGGCAATGTGGGCAGCCATAAAGGTATCACCCGCCCCGGTAACACGGGCAACAGCGACGGAGGGCGGACTTTGGGTAACCAGACCGTCGGTTAGGGCTATCGTGGCGCAATTGCCGCCGTCGGTGACCACGGCACGTACTGCACCGCGGTCCAGCAAAGCCCGAGCTGCAGTGCGGGAATCGGCAAATTCCGTCTGGCACAGCAACCCTGCCTCTTCGAGGTTCACGTATAACGTCCCGCGCTTAGCCTGAATAAAGGGCATTAGGCGCATGGCTTTGCCGGGGGATGCAGGCGCGACGCGCAGATCCGCATATGCGAGCAAGGGGCTGTGGGCCATTAGCGACAGCAACTCCAGCGTCAGATTGCCATCCAGTGCCACCGCACCGCGATATGGCCCGGGCAAGGTACCATCCGCAAACGGTCGCAAGATCTTGTCGCCTGCAGCCTCGAGCGAGTGAGCGTCGGCGATGGCAGCGATCAGACCATTTGTGCCTTCGACAGCCATATAGCGGTCGGTGGGTAAATCGTCGGATCGGTAAATGTGGTCTGTGTTAAGTCCGCGTAAAATACACGCGGCAATCAATTCGTCGCCTTCGGTGTCGCGCCCGACTGCGCTGATCAAGGCGGGTGACATGCCGAACCGCGCCAGCGCCATTGCGATGTTCAACGCCACTCCGCCCGGCAGTCGTGTGATGCGCCCCGGCATATCAGAGCCTTGACGCATGGCGGTGTCGGCGCGGCCGATTATATCCCACAGCACGGAGCCTATGCAAAGTATGTCTGGTACATCCGTCATGGCGCACCTTGTGCCCAGACCAAGCTGGTTGCGCAAGCCCCGTTGGCAAACGCCGTACTAAGGGTTGGGCGTGGTGGCTGGGCGCAATGGAACGGCGCGCATTCGTTTATTCTTGGGGCACGGCAAACGTCAGAGATGCCCAAAGGCTTTCCCACTGCGGACTGTCGGCGGCCTTACCAACATCAGGCGCAGGGCGAAGCACGACGGAATCAACCATGTATGTCATTCCGGGGACGACCGGAAAAATGGCATGGCCCGCGTCATCGGTACGATACTTGGTGACAGTGACCTCTTTTTTGGCATTCCGTTCGTATACTTCGATCTGTACATCTTGCCGCGGAGCCTGCTGATAGGTCAGCGCGATTTCCATTTGATTGTTGAAATCCGCCTCATAGGGATTGGTAACCGCTGTCAGCTCGGTCTCTAAACCCATTGCAGTATCGTTGCCGCGCCCGTCGCCGATTGCGATCAGCGCCTTTGAATAACGGCTATAACGTTCGCGCACGTCGTCTTGCGGATATCCCGCTGCTTGATGCTCCGCTACGGCGGTTTTAAAGTCCTTGTGTTCGGTAAAACCGACAAAGGTTTCCCAGTCTTTGTAGACCAGAGATGTAGGCAATGCCTCGTGAGCGACGATCAGCAACCCGTCGCGCGGTGGTGCGATGATACGCAATGCAGGGATATCACCCATGCGCGCGGCGACCGGCACGACCTTGCCTTCAAAGCTCAGGTCGAAGCGACTGGTGCGGTTGGGAAAATAGGGCAGCTTGGTCCCATCAAACAGCTGTCCGTTGCGTATGTCAGTTGTTATTTCCGCACTGGGCTGTACTTGATACGCGGGTGCCTCTAGCCAATATTCATGCGCCATGGATGCGGATGCCGAAACGGCACAAATGACAGCGATTACAAAACGGGACAAAAACATGCGAAAGACCTTTTCTAAGCTGATGCTCAAGCTGACCTGTGCGCTGATTTTGTCAAGTGCCGTGTTCTTGGGGTCCGGCGTAAATGTGCGTGCGCATGAGGTTATGCCAACCATTGCCGATCTGTCAGTTTCCGACGGGAGCGCACATTTGACGCTGCGCATCAACCTCGAGGCATTTCTAGCGGGCATAGACTTGGATACAGTGGTCGACACAAATAACGCTGAAAATGCTGGGGATTATGACAGTTTACGGGCGCAGCCAGCTCGCCAAATCGCGGCGCGTGCGCCTGAGCTGCTTGAAACGTGGAACAAGCTGCCGTTGTTGCAAGCCGACGGACAACCCGCCGCGCTGGAAACGGTGTCGATCACCATTCCCGAAGATGTGAACATGAGCCTGCCGCGCATCGCGCAATGGGAGCTAAGTGCGCCTGTACCGACCGCCACAAACGGCATTGTAGTGTCCTGGCCATCAGGATCAGGTGCGCTGGTGGTGCGTCAACAAGGTGTCGAAGAACCTTATACCGGGTATCTTGAAGGCGGTACCCAAAGCCCCGAAATCGTTTTGGGCGGGGGAGGGCAGCAAACGGCGGGGCAGGCTTTCGCGACATATGTACCTGTGGGGTTCGATCATATCGTACCCAAGGGGCTGGACCACATCTTATTCGTTTTAGGGCTGTTCTTTCTCTCGAGCCATATTCGCCCTTTGCTTTGGCAGGTTTCGGCGTTCACCGCTGCCCATACGGTCACGCTGGCGCTTGGTGCCTTGGGGTGGGTGGCGGTGCCAGCGTCGATCGTCGAGCCGTTGATCGCGGCGTCGATCGTCTATGTCGCGGTCGAAAATATTTTTACTTCGAGATTGTCGCGGTGGCGACCTTTGGTGATCTTTGGGTTTGGATTACTTCACGGGCTCGGGTTCGCTTCGGTGCTTGGCGCGTTTGGTCTGCCGCAAGATCAGTTCATTCCGGCGTTGATTGGCTTCAACATTGGGGTCGAGATCGGCCAGCTAACGGTTATTGCTATCATCTTCCTTTGCGTTTGGCTGGCATTGCGGGTGGCGCGGGGGCAGGGTGCAGAGCGGGAGACAAAAGTGTTGTACCTGATGTTGGCTGCTATTGCGGTGGGACTGAGCCTGGTACCGCTACCTTGGCTCGCGCAAGCATTGGATGCGCCGGTCTCGTTGTTCTTGGTCCCCATGGCGATGATTTTCGTCGCTTGTTTTTTATCGGTGCAGTTTCGCCAGACGGCTGAGCCATATCGACGGTTCGTGGCCGTTCCTGCCTCTATCGGCATCGCGCTTGTCGGCGCGTATTGGTTTGTCGAGCGGGTGTTCCTGTAACACCCGCCCGTGGCTTACTCTATTGCTGCTATGAGATCGGCCAAAGCCGAAACCGGATCATCCGTGTTCCAGATTTCGTCTCCGATTCCGAAAAAATCCGTGTAGGGGCTGAGGCTGCGGATTAGGTTGTCATCCAAGCCGCCTTCGGCAACGACTGGGACTTCGATCACTTTGGACCACCACTGGAACAGGTCCAGTTCGGCATGGCTTCCGTCATCCAGCGCGGAGGCGAGCACCGGTCCGAAGCTGATATAGTCGGCGCCGGCTTCGCCGGCGGCCATGCCATCGTGCCGCGAGCCGCCGCAGAAGCTGCCGACGATCGCGTCTTCCCCCAAGGTTTTGCGCGCATGACGTACAGAGCGAGCGGCATCTGTCAGGTGCACACCGTCAAGCCCGATCCGTTCGGCGAGCAGCGTGTGATCGGCAATCACCAGCGCGATGTCCCTGGCGTCGGTCACGGCCCGCAAGGCGTCCGCCGCGCGTAGGACACGGTCTTCGTCGCGGGTGCTAAGGGCCAGCCGCACACAGGCAACCGGGTGCATATCCAAGACGAGCGCCAGCAGATCGGGAAATGCGGAGAGTTCGATCTCGGACGGGGTAATCAGGTAAAGCTGCGGTTGATCGGGCGTATCCATGGCGGGCTGTCCTTTGCATTGGTGCGCGTCAATTAGCGGATCGGCGCGGGAAAGAAAAACTTTTATGCCTTCGGCGAGGATTTTTTACCATTTGGAAGAAGCCGGTGTTCTTGCGACGGCTGAAGGTGAAGCGTATGAGGCGCAAATGGAAAACACTTTAGAAACCCCCAAGATACCGGCATTTGTTTTGGTTCGCCCACAGATGGGCGAAAATATCGGTGCCGCCGCCCGGGCGATGTGGAACTTTGGGCTTGACCGGATGAGGATCGTCGCACCACGCGATGGCTGGCCGAACCCGTCAGCCGTGGCAATGGCGTCGGGTGCCGGACGATTGTTGGACGAGGCCGTGATTTATGATGATGTATCGGGTTCTGTGGGTGATGCGGCATTTGTGTTTGCTACGACGGCGCGCGATCGCGATTTGACCAAGCCGGTTTTCAGCCCTGAAGCGGCAATGACCAAGGCGGCGGAACTGATTTCTCAGGGTCAAAGAGTAGCGGTGTTGTTCGGGCCGGAGCGGGCCGGGTTAGAGAATGATGACATATCCCGCGCCAACGCCCTTGTTTCGGTACCTGTGAACCCGGAGTTTGCGTCGCTCAATTTAGCGCAATGTGTTCTGTTGATGGGCTATGAGTGGATGCGGGCACATGGTGCGGTCGTTCCCGAACAGATAGAAATGGCGGGTACGGTTTGGGCTGAAAATAGCGAGATAGAGCATCTAGCGCGGCATTTTGAAGATCGTTTGGACGCTGCCGGTTTCTTTTACCCTGAGCACAAGGCCACGAGTATGAAGGTCAATCTGCGCAACATGTGGTCACGTCTGCCGTTGACGCGGGCGGATGTGCAAATGCTACATGGTACCCTGCGACAGATGGTACGTTGGAAAGAGCGCGGCTAGACCTTTGAGAGCTTGTGTCCTACTTCTGCGTTGAACTTAGCGGATAAGAGGCAACATGGCCGAGAAACGAAAGCTTTTTGAAGAAGTAGGCGACGGACAGATCGCGCGCCCACCTGCAGATATCGGCGTGATCGACCGGGGACGAGGGGGCGCACGGGGCGCCATTCGTCTTTGGCTTTTCGTGCTGTTTGCCCTGGTCTTCGTGATGATAGCAGTTGGCGGATTGACGCGTCTGACGGATAGCGGATTGAGCATTACCGAATGGAAGCCCTTTACCGGAGCCATGCCCCCCCTAAGTGAGGCAGATTGGCAGGCGGAGTTCGCTAAATATCAAGCAATCGACGAGTTTCAGGTGCAAAACTCATGGATGCAACTTTCTGATTTCAAAGCGATTTACTGGTGGGAGTGGGGCCATCGTCAGTTGGGCCGTCTGATTGGTATGGTTTGGGCGCTCGGTTTCTTGTGGTTTTTGGTACGGCGGCAGATACCGGTCGGCTGGACCGGGCGTTTGGTGTTGCTTGGCGGGCTTGGCGGGCTGCAAGGCGCGATCGGCTGGTGGATGGTATCGTCGGGCGTGACCGTTGGCAAAGCGGTTCTTGACGTTGCCAGCTATCGGCTTGCAACGCATTTGGGACTGGCATTTATCATCCTCGGAGTGATTACATGGTATGCGTTATTGCTTGGGCGCACCGAAAAGGATCTGATGCAGGCCCGTCGTACCAAAGAACGCAAGCTGTTCGGGATGTCCACGGGGCTGCTGCACTTTGCCTTTCTTCAAATTTTGCTGGGTGCTTTGGTTGCGGGTATTGATGCAGGGCGATTTTTTATCGACTGGCCGCTGATGCAGGGACAGTTTTTTCCGCCCGACGCATTCAATATCGTCCCGGCTTGGCGCAATTTCTTTGAAAATCCGGGGCTGGTACAATTCCTGCATCGTATGACGGGATACCTGTTGTTCGCTTTCGCCATCGTGGTCTGGTTACGGGGGCGCAAGTCTGCGCACGATACTACCCGAGCTGCGTTTAACCTGATGCTGATCGCGATGGTGGGGCAGGTGGGGCTGGGTATCTTTACCGTTTTGAACGCGGCACCGGTGCATATAGCGATTGTCCATCAGGCGCTTGCAGTCGTGCTGTGGGTGTTAATCCTGCGGGCCAGATTTTTGAGCGGTTATCCTGTCCCAACATCCCTGAGAGGAAACAGACCATGACCGCCTTTGATGAATTGATGGTGTTTCAGCGCGAAACCGAGGCTTTGGCGCAGGTGGCGGGCCGTTTAAGCTGGGATCAGGAAACCATGATGCCGCGCGGTGCCGCCCCCCAAAGGGCCGAGGAATCTGCGGCTTTGGAAACGGTGCTGCATGCACGGCGGGTCGACCCGAAGGTTGGGGATTGGCTTGCGACGATCGACGAAGCAAATCTGGACGATGTTGGGCGTGCCCAGCTTCGCCATATCCGTCGCAGCCATGCGCGCGCCATCAAGGTGCCGGCGGCTTTGGCGTCACGCATCGCCCGATTAACATCAGAAGCTCAGGGGATTTGGGCAGCAGCACGAGCCGCCGAAGACGTTCGGGCCTTTGTGCCGACGCTATCAGAAGTCATTACCCTGAAGCGCGAAGAGGGGCTGGCGTTGTCCGCGGGGGGCGACGTTTATGATGCTATGCTGAATGATTACGAACCGGGTGCAACCGGCGCAGAGCTTGAGGCGATGTTTGGTGCGTTGCGGCCCGAATTGTCGAGCTTGCGCGAAGCCGTCCGAGAAGCCGAGGCACCGCCCCGGTTGGAGGGTCGGTTCGACGAAGCGGCCCAAATGAAATTGACGCGACAACTGGCCAAGACCTTTGGGTATGACATGAGCATGGGGCGCGTGGACAAAGCTGTGCACCCGTTCTCTAGCGGGTCAGGGTTGGACGTGCGGATTACCACACGTACCAATGAGTTAGATCCCTTTAACTGTTTTTATTCCACGATCCACGAGGTCGGACATGCCTGCTATGAGCAAGGCATAGACAGAGCTTTTTTGCTGACGCCGTTAGGGGCTGGTGTGTCGATGGGCGTACATGAAAGCCAAAGCCGGATATATGAAAACCAGTTTGGCCGAAGCCGTCCCTTTACTGGGTGGTTGTATGGGCAGATGCGTGAAGCGTTCGGTGATTTTGGGGTGCCAGATGAGGATGTATTTTACCGAATCGTAAATAGAGTTTCCGACGGATATGTTCGAACCGAAGCTGATGAGTTGCAGTATAACTTGCATGTATTGTTACGCTTTGACCTTGAACGAGCATTGATGCAGGGCAACCTGCAGGTGAGCGAGCTTGAGGCCGCTTGGAATGACCGTTTTAGGGCTGACTTCGGCTATGATGTCGATAAACCGTCAAACGGAGTATTGCAGGATGTGCACTGGTCTGTTGGGTTGTTCGGGTATTTCCCGACTTATACGTTGGGGAATGTATATGCCGGATGTCTCTATGACGCGCTACGGGATGACATTCATACGTTGGACACCGATCTGGCGCAAGGAAACACGTCTGCGGCAACAGGGTGGCTGAGGCAAAAGGTGCAGACACATGGTGGTTTGTATGAGCCTCGGCAATTGATCGCGCAAGCAGCAGGAAAATCCGCCTCTGAGACACCTCTATTGGCGTATCTGCAACGCAAGTTCAGCCAGTTGTATAATCTTTGAATGACCGCGTTTAGAGCTTGAAAGCTCCAAGGCAGACCGCAAAGGAGCGCTTAAGGCGTTGTATAAAAGTTATTTAAAACCAAGTAATTAAGAGATTTATTTTCGTTTGGAGCGCGGTTTGAAGTTACGTATCCTCAAAATGGCTTGGCATTTTAGGGTGAGAGGGTTAAAGGTAGTTTAAGAATATTTAAAGTTGCCGTAAATTTCGATGCTGATCGCATTTAAGGTATTTGCCATAATGGCTTGACTATGTAATATTAGAGCTAATATATATTTAATCATAATCTGGAGATCAAAAATGAAACGTTTTACAGCCTTCGCAGCAGCTCTTTTGATGACTGCAGGCGCGGTTTCCGCGCAAGTAACAACACAGGTAGATGCTTCTATCGGTACTTCCGGCGTAGCCGGTTATCCTGACACCGTTATCGGCGCAAACGGCGTCACATATGCATGTGCCCCCGCGACCACCATTGATGGCCTTTTGGCACGTCGCTGCATCCGCCCAGGTGCCGCTGGTTTTGACGCCATGAGCCCAGCCGCAATTGGTGCAGCCGCCGCAGTTGTAGTAGCTGTTGGCCTGATTGCAAATAATGATGACGATACAACAACCACAACAACAACTACACGGTAATCCGTTAGTTTATAACTTGTGTTAAGTTAAGTTTAAATGCGCCGCGTAATAGCGGCGCATTTTTTTTGCCCTAATGCCCTATCCAATCAAATTTTGATTCTATCGCATAAAAAAACCGCGCAGTATCAATACTACGCGGCTCTTTCTTCTTTTTTATAGGCTTAGCCTAGATGTCTTCTGGGTCTACTTCGACGGTTTCGTCACCTTGGTCAGCGATGCGTGCAACGCTTACCACGACTTCTCCCCGACCTGT
>DRFG01000064.1 GCA_011050655.1 Roseobacter sp. | reverse complement strand
GGGAATGACATTAAGTTGTCGAACGGTGTCCAATCGCGCATTAAACGTCTGAAAGACTATGCCCGTGTGGGGCAGAAATTGTCGCTGCAGCGAACCATAATTTACTCGCTATCGGTATTTCTGGCCGGGTTTTATTACGATCCTACAATTGCAATGTCGTTCTTTGTCGCCATAATCGCATGTGAAATATATGACGTCCTGCTTTTGCGTTATATTTTGCGGACGGCGCGCGATCATTCGATCAACATCCGCAATGCTACCTTTCATGTAACTTCCGCAACGGCCTTAAGCGCGGCGACAATTTCCCTTTTCTGTGTGGCTATAGCTATTCAGCAAGGAGTTGGAGGTAATCACTTTCTTCCGCTATTCCTGTTGGTCTCGGCATCCATTTTTGCCGCCATGAACAATCACCAGTTTCTTCCCGTTTTAGGGCTTAGGCTTTTTATCTATGTTCTCGCTATCCTGTATATTCCTATCCGCGATGTGTGGATTGTTCGGCCGCCGATAACATCGGAAATTTGGCTCAATCTATTTACGGTACTATTCGTAGTTGGGTTCATTCTAGAGCTCGCACGCAGTTTTCTGACCGGGTATTCAGCCCTTCTAAAAAGCAGGTGTGCGTTGGAAATTGAACATAAGCATGCCTTAGCTGCGAGCGAAGCCAAGACGCGTTTTCTTGCCACTGTTAGCCATGAACTACGAACCCCGCTCACTTCGATAAAGGGTGCTCTGGACATAATAAATTCTGGTAACTCCGGTGAGATTCCCGAGAAAATGACCCGTCTGTTGGAAATGGCCGGAAGGAATAGCAATCGGTTGAACGATCTCGTGGTCGATCTGCTGTTGCTACAATCGTCGGACGCCGGAAAATTTTCCCTCGATTTGACCAAGACCGATCTGGGAAATGTGGTGAATGATGCGGTGAATTCATTTCACGCTTATGCCCAAAGCGCTGGAGTGGTGGTCACAAGCGATATTAACCCCCACCAATTCTACGTCAAAGGTGATAAGAAACGATTGGACCAAGTCGTTACTAATTTGCTCTCCAATGCCGCCAAGTTTTCCAATTCAGACGGAAACATTCATGTAATGCTGGAGCGTGATGGCGACGACGTTGTGCTTTCTGTCAAGGATCAGGGCATAGGCATCCCTGAGAACAGCGAAGACAAGGTATTCGAAGAGTTCGGGCAGATCGATTCTAGTGACCAGCGTCGGTTTCAAGGAACCGGCTTAGGGCTTTCCGTTTCAAAGCGAATTGTAGAGGCGCATGGCGGAAGTATCTATTACGATAGCGTACTAGGAACTGGATCAACGTTTTATGTTCGATTGAAATCTGCGATCCCGGCCCACGAGGATAACTCGAGCGCAGTTGCATTGCCCTAATCTGCTGTTTTTCGAAGCGCCGCGCTAGACAATCAAAATACGTCCCGACCCCGGGACGATTTGCGCATCCTCCCATTGCGGTTTCTCGAACCAGTTTTTCAGTGCGTCAATCGCGTGGATGTCTAGATCTTTCCTGCATTTGCCGTATTTTTTCGGCACGCCCTGAGATGTGATAAATGACACAAGGTAGCTTTGCTCGCGCACTAGCTCGTCAGAGCCGACGAAAGCACCGACAACCCTTCGCGAAGGCGGATTTTCGAGCTTCACGTGGAATGTCATCCCCCTGAACCTTTTCAGGTACCCACCCATCTGTCCAAATGGATCGCAGGAAAATGTACTTTCAATACTTTCTTCCATCATCATTAAAATCTCATTGCCAGTCATCGTGACTGTCGAAACAAGAGGATTTACCGGTACGATATTCCACAGGTCTTCAAGCGTTACATTGCCGCGTGGTATCGGCACCCCGTAACGCCAACCGTTTGAAAATGCGATATCGGTGCTGCCCGCCTTGGCTACAGCCGCAAGCAAAACATCATCCATGGGTGCGTCAAGGCAGGTATTTCGATGTAGGTTAAAAGGCGTTTCGCCTATCACCTTTGAAAGGCCGCGGTCTTTTGCGAGGGCTTCATTGACCAAAATAGCCATCTGATGATCCTCGGGAATACTGTCGTCTATCGGTATCAATGCATGTCGACTTTGAACAATCTCGCCGTGCTCAATATTGATATCCAGTCTGCCAATGAACGCCCCATGACAACCAGATTGTATCACTACGGTGTCTCCGACCATTTCAGGTTTCGTCAACCGGTTATGGGTATGACCGCTTAGAATAACGTTGATTCCCGGGACTTGCTTGGCCAATTCGATATCTTGGGGTAGGCCTAGGTGAGAAAGCAGAACGATCAGCTCGGCCCCGTTTTCGCGTAATTGCGCGCATTGTTCGCGTGCTTCTTGCACGCCATCGGTAAATCGAACTCCTTTGGAAAAATGCGCAGGCATAGTTTTGTCTATAATAGTCGCTGCAATGCCAATTATGCCTATGGTAGTACCCGCCACTGATATTTCCAAACTCGGCGGGAAAGGCCGCGACCCGTCGGCCTCTGAATAGCAATTAGCTGCCAATAACGGATGGGCCAATTGTGCCGAAAGCTTATGAACGTGGTCAGGACCCCATGCGAATTCCCAATGCGCGGTCATTGCAGACAATTCCAGAGCGTTGACAGGGGCAATCAGCGCCTCTCCTTTGCTCGACACAGCAAGGTGGGTACCATGGAACGTATCGCCGTTGTCCAACGCGATCACAGCACCAGGGTTTTCCGCCCGGACACGGTCAAACAGGGTTTTGATACGTGCAAGCCCGCCAAGCTCTGGGAACTCTGGCCCGGTCGCACTCCAGATTAGCTCTGGGTGTGGGGTCAAATAGCCGTGAAGGTCGTTCAACTGGAGTAGCGTGATTGTCGCCATGTCAGGCTATTCCTCTAAAGCATAGGACCCCGCTATTCGTGCTGCTGTCCGTTACAAGTGTGGCAGCCACAGTAAGCGTCGCCGTTTATGGGACGGCTACCTTACGGCAGCGCCTCTTGACGTTGGTTTTATGAGCGCGGAGCCGCGTGATGCTCGTAAAAGCATAAACGTTGTTGCGCCGCAAAGAACAGCAGTTGCCAAGAGTGTGGTTATCATTTTCGCCATCCCATCCTTATCCTGCACGGCGGTGTCACATCCGCGCTGCAGGGGTTAGTTAAAGCTATGTTGCCAGCCATGTGCACCAAATATCTTAGCTCCCTCGTCGCTTTTGATAAATTCAATGAATTGAGTCACCTCATCATTGTCCCGCCCTTTTTCGGTTCGGGCGATGGCTGTATCTCGGTAAATTGTAAGCTCGGGTTCAGTCGGGACCATATCGGCAATATCGGGGTTGTCGATTTGCCAATGGTTCCAGATCAACCAAGCATCTAGGCTTGGGTCTTCTTTCCAAGTGTTGCGTGCGGCGCCGCTGTTGGGCGCCAAGTTATCAATATTCGCGCGGAACGATTGCATAGCTGTCACATCAGCGAGACGTCCCACGACATCTTCCCACATGCCAACTTGACCGGCACCATCAACCACCATCAGCCCAAGTTCCCGGTCCACAAGGTCAGAGATGCCCTTGATCCCCTTGGGATTCCCCTTGCGTACAAGAATGGCGGATGGGCGCAGATATAAAGATTCGACCGTATCAGTTAATAAAGTGCCATGCGCGACGATAAAATCGTCCATCATGTTCTGAGAGCCGCTATATATAGCGTCCGCTTGGGTTTTGGCGTCTTCCATCCATTTCGAAGACGGCCCACCCGTGACAGCTACACCGATACCGGATTGTTTTTCAAAAGCTTTGGCAGCCTCTTTGAAAGCAGGGGTTGGGCCACCGGGGCCGTAGATAGCGATGTCAGCCTGTGCCGCTGATGCAAATATCAGACCTGCAAAAGCTAGCGCGACCCTGTAACCGTTGGCGACCATTCCCGTATCCTCACTTGGCTGAATAATAGTACAACATTCAGTTAAGCGAATTTGTTCCCGGCGCGATGCCTAATTAGGCGATAAACCGTCTTGCTGCGTATTCCGATTGCAGCAAGACGGTTGCCGTTTCGTTCAGATGATCCGTACCTGAGTGCCCACTGGCGAAATCTGAAACAGCTGCGCAATCATTTCATTATAAAGCCCTATGCAGCCGTCAGAAGAAGGCCGCCCAATTTTGCGGGTGTCATGGGTACCGTGAATGATATAGGCGGGCCAGCCGAGGTACATAGCGTGGGTACCCAAAGGATTATCCGGACCGGGTGGCATGTAGTGATATTCGGGAAATCGCTTCATCATAGACGCCGTCGGTGTCCAGTCGGGCCCGACTTTCTTGCGTACGATCTTTGTGTAGCCCCGTTTTGTCAGATCTTCCGAAATTGGGATCGAGGTGGGATATACCCGGTAATCCTCACCGGTGCTGTTCCAGTAATGCAGCGCTCTTGACCCTGTATCGGCGACGATGGTGGCCACACCAAGGTTGTCGAAATGATCCTGCCAGTTTTGGGTGGAGAAACTGGAGATGTTGCGCCGGTTGGTTGTCGGTGCGGCCTGAGCCTGCAGAATCGCAGGGGCCGCAAGTGACCCCGCCATAGCAATGCCGGACATAAGAGCGCCCCGACGCGTCAATAGGTTTTTCATTTTGCTCACCTCTTCTTTAGCTTGCCGATTTAACGCGGCTAAACAGTGTTTACCTTTAGCGAACCTTAAGGCCCTCGCTTCAGGCCCGTCCTTTTTCAATAGCATCGCGCAGCGCTTCATCGGACATCGAACCCGGATAGATTGTCTTCCCGATGATAAAGGCCGGTGTACCTTGAAGCCCTAATAGCGTCGCCTGGCTGCTATTGCGAGCCATCAATCCGTCCCATTTTTCGCGGGATGCCTCATAGGCTTTTTCAAGCGCGGCAACGTCCAATTTGGCTGCTGTAAGCGTCTCGTGAATAAGCTCTTTTGATAGGCGGCCTTCGGTTTCCATCAACGCATCGTTGGCGGCTTTATACTGGCCAAGGGTGGATGCACCAAGGGCAAGCTGAGCCGCAAGTATCGACGGGGCACCGAATATCGGCCAATCCTTCATGACCAGCCGAACATTTCCGTCCTTTTCAACCACATCGGTCAAGATAGGGTGGTTGGCTTTGCAGTAGGGGCATTGATAGTCAAAGAACTCAACGATCGTGATGTCACCATCTTTGTTGCCCATCACTGGGTTTGCGGGGTCAAACAAAACGTCTTCGACTGTCAGTTCCTGACCTTGAGCAGCCGATTGACTTGGCCAAAAGCTGAAACCGGCCATCGAAACCAATCCTGTTGCGGCGGTTCCGACAAGCGCTTCGCGGCGTGTAATACGTGTCATATGAATTTTCCTTTGTTGTAGTTCATTTCAATCTTGTACTTTGGTGCCTCACCATTGCGGGGAAGATCACCGCCCAAGCTACAGGAACGTGAGTAGGCGGACCTGCTGTCGGCAACGCTGCTCATTACAGCACCCCAGTGGATGAGAGGACGGCTTTGACGGTTGTATCTCCGACGATACGCGTGTTGGGGGCTTCTCTCCCCTTGTTGTCCAGAAAGATCATGGTGGGCGGCCCGACGGCCCCCAACTGATCTAGCATGGCCTGTCCTTCGGGGCCAAAATCTGAAACATCCGCAGCAATCACAGTCATCTGCGACAGTGCATTCTGAACAGACACATCCGCCCAGATTTCACGCTCGATCACGCGGCAGGTTACGCACCAATCTGCGGTGACATAGATCAACGATGGTTTCGCCAGACCATTCGATAATGCGGCCTCAAGGGAGGCTCTTGATACGACAGTGACGAAATTCACCGGTTTTTCTGAATCTTTGCCGGTTCCTGCCGAAGCCTGAAGTCGGTCGAGCGGGCGCAGGGGGTCGTGGCCACCCAAGGCCGCTCCGAACATCATGATCGCGCCTGCTAGCAACGAGAATACTCCGGCAGTTTTGAGCAGACGTCTTCCTGAACCTGCATCCACCGGTAACAGATCCATTGCCCCGGCAAATATCCCACCACCAATCAACAACAGGGACCACAGCACCAGGATCTCCGGCCCCGCTGACACGCGCCCAATCAGCCAAATTGACATACCCAGAAAGATGAAGCCAAAGGCCAGCTTAAACCCCTGCATCCATCCTCCTGCACGGGGCAAAGCCCGCGCCCCTAGCGCACCTATGACCAGCAGCGGGACACCTTGCCCCAACCCCAGGGCAAACAGGGCAGCCGCGCCCAAAGCCACGTCGCCCGTTCCTGCGATGTACAATAACGCCCCGGCCAAGGGTGCCGTTACACAGGGACCCATGATCAATGCCGAACTAAAGCCAAGGGTGGCGGCACCGCCAAGAGTTCCGCCTGATGAAGTACCAACCGAGGATATGCGTTTTGTCCATGCAGCTGGAAGTTGTAGCTCAAACAGCCCAAACATCGACAGGGCCAGAATAACGAACACTGCGGCAGCCAAATATATCGCCGCGGGCGATTGCAACACAATCTGCAAGTTCTGCCCCGACCAAGCTGCGGCCACACCTAACAAGCCAAAGGCGCTTGCCATCGCCAGAACGTACACACCAGACAATGTTACGCCGCGCCGTGCAGTTAGCTTTTGGCCTTGGCCCGATAGCAGACCTGCCAGAATTGGATACATCGGGAACATGCAGGGCGTAAAAGCAAGCAGTAGCCCAAAAGCAAAAAAGCCAGCCAACACGAACAAGACTCCACCACGGTCCCGAAGTCCTTCGATCAGCCCGCTATCCTTGGCAAGCACGAACCCCGAACCTTGATCCCTTGCAGGTTCGGTCACAATGCTACCTTCATCTGCCGGGAGCGACGCAAGTGCTTGCGGCGTGGCGGTCAGTGCTGGCAAAGTGCGTGTAACGGGGGGATAGCAGATGCCATCCTCTTGGCAGCCTTGATAGGTCACTGTCACAGGTCCCTCGGCCGCTGCCATGTCTACCTGCACCAGATCATAGTATACTTCGACTGAACCGAACGTCGGGTCATCTTTGGGCACACCGGACGGAGACACCAGCGGCACATCAGTGCCTGCTTCCGTTTCAGCCGCAAGATAATCGCGATAGAGATAATACCCTTTCGCGATTTCCCATGTCAGTTCGCGTGTTCCATCATCGCGGTCCCTTACCTCTAGCTTGAAGGCATCGGCGATCTTCATCGGCGCTGCACGTTCCGCCAAAAGCAACTGTGCTTGCGCGGGCGTCCCAGAAAGGAACATGGAAATAACCGCCAGACAGGCAGCGATCAATGAAGTCAGCGCGAACCGCTTGAGATTTTGACTATGTATCATGAGGTCCACGTCCTATGACTGCCTTAAGTGAGGCTTAAGGTGAGTGACCCATCGGGGATATGAATAAAGGACCCCTTATCAATGCGCATTCTGATTGTTGAAGATGATGAAACATTGGCAGACGGATTGTCGGTCGGGCTCCGGTTGTCGGGTCTGACGCCGGAATTGGTGACAACGGTCGCCGATGCCCGGGAGGCCTTGGCGCATGGTGGATATTCTGCGATCCTGCTCGATATCATGCTGCCTGATGGTACCGGGCTCGAGCTGCTTTCCAAGCTTCGATCGCAGGGTGACAATACGCCTGCGCTTCTGCTTTCCGCGCTGGATCAGACCCAAGACCGGGTTGCCGGGCTTGACTTGGGGGCCGATGATTACCTCGGAAAACCGTTTGACCTCGCCGAAGTCTCCGCCCGCCTAAGAGCAATTGTGCGACGCGCAGAGGGTAGGGCCGAATCCTTTATCCGGTGGAACGGTCTTGCCGTGGACCCTGCTCGGATGACCGGCCACAAAGACAATTGCACTATCGAATTCTCCCCGCGCGAATTCACCATATTAAGAGCGCTTCTTGAAAGGCCCGGTGCGATCTTGTCGAAAACCATGCTTGAGGATCGTCTTTATGGCTGGCAGGACGGCGTGGAAAGCAATGCTGTCGAAGTCCACATTCATAAACTTCGTGCGAAACTTGGTGCGGGTTTCATCCAGACGGTAAGGGGCGCTGGTTATAGACTGGCAGGGGTGGAACAATGAATTCTATCCGCTTCCGCTTATTTATTATCCTCGTGGCCGCGACTTCTTTTGTGTGGTTGTCGGCTTTCGTATGGGTGCAGCAGTCTACCCGTGGTAAAGTCGAAAGAGTTCTGGATGCCAGACTGGCCGAAGCCGGACAGATGGTATCGTCCTTGATGTCGGATCAAAGGATTGATCTGAACACCCTTGCCGTAGCTGCGACGGGGGCGGGCAAGGCAGATGGTATCTTGCAGACGGATTATTCGCACAAGCTATCTTGCCAGATTTGGTCGCTCAACGGCGCATTGGTAGGCAGCTCGGGCAGTGCGCCGCTGGGAAAGCTCACCGATCAGGATACCGGCTTTAGCACCACTGTGATCGAAGGTGAAAAATGGCGTGTCTATTCGGTCGTCAATGAAGCGTTGGGGATGCGTATCATGGTTGGCGACAGCTATAAGGTGCGCGACCGCCTTGTAGAGGATGTTACAAAAGGGCTGGCTTTGCCTGCGCTGCTCATGTTGCCGATCATGGCGGCGTTGATACTGGTCAGTGTTCAGCGTGGATTGGCCCCGCTTGAACGTATGGCAGGCGCGTTGTCGCAACGGCCTGCTGAAGATCTTAGCCCGGTTTCAGTGACCCCGCTGCCCCGAGAGATAAAACCGATGGGCGACGCGTTGAACGGACTGTTCTCGCGCGTGACCTTGATGAGAGATCGTGAGAAAAGCTTTACGTCATTTGCGGCGCATGAGTTGAAGACCCCCTTGGCCGCAATAAAGACCCAAGCGCAGGTCGCCGCGATGGCTCCGGATCAGCGCACCCGCTTGCGCGCACTGGATCAGATCCAACATGGGGTTGGGCGCGCTGACCGAATGGTCAGGCAGTTGCTGGCGCTCGCATCGCTGGATAGCGATGATGCTTTTGACGAAGGTGAGGGGCAGGTGGCGATGACAATCCAAGCCGTGGCGTCGGATTTGGCTCGCGCAGCGGCGGAAAAGCAGGTTGTGATTAAGTTCACCAATTATAGCGAAAGCGTCATGCGTACCCACACTGTGCTGTTGTCGGTGGCGGTCCGAAACGTGGTTGAGAACGCAATACACGCATCGCCAACCGGCGCTTCGGTGGATATTTCTCTTACCGACGAAGGCGACCGTTGCCATATCTCGGTCCATGATATGGGCCCCGGAATACCTGCGGAAGAGATACCTAGGATATCGGCCCGGTTTTACCGGGGGAAAGGCGCGAAGGAGGGGGGGAGCGGGCTGGGGCTTTCCATCGTGGCAGCGGCGTTAGAGCGGCTTGGCGGTGATATCAATTTCCAACGGTGCCCCAAGGGAGGCGAGACCGTCACTCTGATGATACCGGTCGGCTGATTGCGCGGAGAACAACCGTTGCGCAGAGCGCCCGCCGCGAGCGGTAGGCCATGTGCCCCCGGAGGCGGATAGCAAAGCGGTACGATGGGGCTGGAAGAAACAGCTCGACCTGCCTATGGTCCGATCCAGTGACGAGAAAGAGGGCGATCATGTTGGCTGGCAAACATATTCTGCTGATTATCGGAGGCGGTATAGCCGCTTTCAAATCGCTTGATCTGATCCGCCGGTTGCGCGAAGGCGGGGCCACGGTCACCCCGGTTTTGACCCGTGCCGGAGAGGAATTTGTAACACCTTTGTCCGTGGCCGCATTGGCAGGCCAAAAGCTCTATCGAGATCTGTTTGATTTGGGCGACGAGGCGGAAATGGGTCATATCCAATTAAGCCGCGTCGCGGATTTGGTCGTTGTTGCGCCGGCGACAGCCGATCTGATGGCAAAGATGGCAGGAGGGTTGGCGAATGACCTTGCCTCTACCCTTTTGCTGGCGACCGATAAACCGGTCATGATTGTACCGGCTATGAATGTGCGGATGTGGAAACACCGCGCGACGCAACGCAATCTTGATACCCTACGCGGTGACGGTGTTGCTGTCATTGGCCCGAACGAGGGCGACATGGCCTGTGGTGAATATGGCCCGGGCCGTATGGCGGAGCCACTTGAAATCGTGGCTGCCGTGGACGCGCAACTTGGCAACGGTCGATTGAAAGGGGTACGAATATTGGTGACGTCGGGGCCGACCCATGAGCCCATAGATCCCGTGCGGTATATTGCCAATCGGTCGTCGGGGGCACAAGGAACGGCCATCGCCAACGCCTTGCGCGATCAGGGCGCTGAAGTCGTTTTCGTGACCGGCCCCGCCGATGTTGCCCCCCCGATTGGGGTTGAGGTGGTGCGCGTCCAAACGGCAGTCCAGATGCAGCAAGCCGTGGAGGCCGCCCTGCCGGTTGATGTGGGCGTCTTTGCCGCCGCCGTGGCGGATTGGCGAGTGACCACCGCAAGTGACCGCAAGTTGAAGAAAACGCGCGGTGGTTTGCCTGCGCTGGAATTCACAGAGAATCCGGATATTTTGAAAACCGTCAGCCACATGGAAATTGGACGTCCGAAATTGGTTGTGGGATTTGCCGCCGAAACCAACGACGTCATTGTCAATGCAACAGCAAAGCGTCTGAGCAAGGGCTGCGACTGGATTATGGCCAATGATGTTTCACCCTGCACAGGTATCATGGGGGGAACGGAAAACGCAGTGGTTCTGATCACCCAGAAGAGCATGGAGAGCTGGCCCCGGATGGGTAAGGATCAGGTTGCACAGCAGCTGGCCTTGCGCATTTCAGAGGCTTTGGAATAGAAGAGATTTTATGCCTTCGGCGAGGATTTTAAACCATTTGGAATGGCCGGCCGATTAAGCGTAGTTTGTGATTTGGAAAGATGGATAGTGGCTGAAGTCAAGTTTAAGCGCGCGCCTGGGAACACCGAGTTGCCGCTGCCAAACTATGCCACGGCAGGGGCCGCGGGCATGGATTTGCGGGCGTTTTTACCGGACGGGCCGATGACGTTTTTGCAAGGGCAGGTCAGTCTTTTGTCTGTCGGGTTTTCGGTCGAGCTGCCGCGCGGGACCGAGATGCAGATCAGGCCTCGATCGGGGTTGGCGCTTAAGCACGGATTTCTTATTCCCAATGCGCCGGGGACTGTGGATGAAGATTACCGTGGGATCATTATGGTAGGGCTTTACTATATAGGCGATGCCCCCTTCGTCATCCGCCACGGTGACCGCATAGCGCAGGCGGTTATCGCCGACGTGCGCCGGTATGCGCTGGTTGAGGTTGATGAGCTTTCCGACAGCACGCGTGGGGCCTCGGGTTTCGGGTCCACGGGCTTGAAATAAGGCAGCGCACTGTCGCGAAAGTTTCACATAGATGAAACCTATGTGAATTAATCCATGGCTAGGGTCCCCGTGAAAAGGGGAACCGAATGCTTCAGCTTAATTCCGTTACCAAAAAATTTGGCGCGAACACCGCCGTTCATGCCGCAAGTTTTGCGGTGGACCGCCCTATGATGATTGGCATCATCGGCAGTTCAGGCGCAGGTAAGTCCACGCTATTGCGAATGTTGAACTGTCTGACGACAGCGAGTTGCGGCGAAATCATCGTGAACGGCCGCGACATTACCAAGCTTCGCGGGTCGCAACGGCGAGACTGGCAGTCGCATTGTGCGATGATCTTTCAGCAGTTCAACCTGGTACCGCGCCTTGATGTTGTATCGAACGTTCTGCATGGCACGCTCAATCGTCAAAATACCGTGGCGACAATGTTCAATATTTTTCCTCAAGCCGATATAATTCGCGCCATTGATATTCTTGACCGACTTGGCGTCGCCGAACATGCGCATAAGCGTGCCGAAGCTCTTTCGGGGGGGCAGCAGCAGCGCGTGGCGATTGCGCGGGCGTTGATGCAAGACCCCACGATCATCTTGGCGGATGAACCCATTGCATCGCTTGATCCAATGAATGCTCAAGTGGTCATGCAAGCATTGCGCGACATCCACGAGCAAGACGGCCGCATGGTTATTGCCAATCTTCATACCCTTGATACCGCGCGGCGCTATTGCGACCGGGTCATCGGCATGCGGGCAGGGCGTATCGTATTTGATGGCACGCCAGAACAGCTAACCACTGGTGTCGCCCGCGACATTTATGGGGCTGACGCGAGTTTTTCCGAGACCACCACATCTACTCAGATTGAAACACCGCCTCAACGCGTGGCCTGTCTGGCTGCGCAGTAGACAACACCCTACTTCACCCTTTCCCCGGCTCTAGGGGATTTTCTGAAAAGAGAGAGAATTCATGAAAAACATACTTGCTGCTGCCTTGGCTATTTCGTCTGTTGCAACAGGCGCATTGGCACAAGCATCCGAGATTTCCGAATTTCGTATTGGAATTTTGGGCGGCGAAAACGCTCAGGATCGGATGAATTCGAATGAGTGCTTGCGCAAAATGACCGAAGACACCTTGGGGGTGCCAACCAAGCTGTTTGCGCCTGCCGATTACAACGGCGTCATTCAGGGATTGTTGGGCGGTACGTTGGATATGGCGTGGTTAGGGGCGTCATCCTATGCGGCGGTTTATCTTCAGGACCCCGAAGCAGTCGAGCCGGTGTTGGTCAAAATGAACCTTGATGGATCTTACGGTTACCATTCTATCGGGTTCGCACGCGCAGATAGCGGCATCACAAAGATCGAGGATGTCAAAGGCAAGGTGTTCGGCTTTGGCGACCCCAACTCGACCTCTGGGTATCTGATCCCATCAATCGAGATCCCTCGGATATCGGATGAGATTACGATGGAATCCGGAGAGTACTTTGGTGAAGTTAAGTTCACTGGCGGTCACGAACAGACCATTGTTGCAGTCAATAATGGTGATATTGATGCTGGCGTTACCTGGGCCGACGGGCAAGGCAACTGGGAAGATGGCTATAATTCGGGTGCGCTGCGCAAGGCGGTGGATGCCGGCCTGATAGATATGAACGATCTGGTGGAAATCTGGCGTTCAAAACCCATCCCGGAAGGTCCTGTGGTGCTGCGCACAACCATGCCGCAGGATGTGAAAGATAAAATGACAGCGCTCGTAGACAATCTGTATGAAAACGACCCCGAGTGCACCTATGGCGTGGCGGCAGGTGATAGTCTTGGTTTCGACCCGATCACCCACGACGCTTACCTATCAATCGTGGCAGCCCGCCAAGCCAAATCGAATTAATCGACGTGATTTGAGAAATTTCGCTGGCCCCGGTCCGGTCTGGGGTCAGCCATTTGTCGCAGGGGCACCTCATGGTTGAGAGTTCGAAAATCGTTCGTCCTGTTCAGGGTATCAAGGATTCCTATCTGGCGCAGGCGCGGGCCAAACGTCTGATGAACCTAATACTGCTTGTCGTGTTCATCGTTATGCTCGTGAGCGGTTTTAACACGGCTGATCAACGCAACGCCGGTGGCTTTTGGGCAGGTTTACCCAATATCCTGGATTTTCCCGCAGACGTCATAGGCGAAGCGATTGCACGTAGACATCTTTTGCCCGGCTATATGGTGAAATATTTCCCGTCACTGCTTGAGACAGTTAACATTGCCGCTGCCTCCACCTTGTTGGGCGCAATGTTGGGGTTGGTGTTGTCGCTGGTGATTACCCGTGGGCTCGCCCCGGTGCCTTGGCTTATCATTCCAGTTCGCCGAGTGCTTGATATACTCCGGGCCATTCCAGAGATCGTCGTGGCGTTGGTGCTTATCTTTTTGCTGGGGGGCGGGCCTGTGCCTGCGATGATCGCCATAGCCCTGCATACCGTCGGGGCCTTGGGTAAGTTATTCTCGGAAGTGAACGAAAACGCATCGTTGAAACCAGTTGAAGGCTTGGAATCGGTCGGGGCCAGTTGGGGCCAGCGCATGTGGTTGGGTGTGATCCCTCAGGTTGCTCCGAATTATCTAAGCTACGCCTTGTTGCGCTTTGAGATCAATATTCGCGCGTCTGCGATCCTTGGGTTCGTGGGGGCAGGTGGTATCGGTTACGATCTGCGCAACACCATAAGCTGGGGCCAGGGCAAGTTCGACGAAGCAGCGGCGATCTTTCTTTTGCTGTTTCTGACAATTGTGGCCGTCGACCAGATTTCGAGCATGTTCCGCCACCGGCTTACAAATGGTCAACCAAGTGCAAAGGTAATGTTATGACTGCGACTGCGACTGTCCTGCATGGCCCGACCGTGGCCCTGTTTTCGCGCAAGAAAATTATATCATTCTCGGTGCCGCTGATCATAATCATATACTTCGTCTATATCTTCGTTTCGTTCGATATTGCCGGCATTGGCGACCGGATCAACGTCAATAACGCCCGCACGTTGGTAGCCGATGCCTATAGCTTTAAAACACATGTGACCCAAGATAACCGCACCGGCGAATTTTCGGTTGCTATCGAAGGAGAACGGAAAGGCGAATATCTGTCCGGCACCGCGCCAGGCTGGGTGACATTAGGAGACCGCCCCGTAGTAGATTTGGGCAAGGGACATATCATCACCTTCGGGCCGAACGTCAGTTATGACATTCCGGGTTATGGAACGATAGTCGCGACACCGGGCAAGCGCGGGGTGAACGCGACATTTCCCCCCGGCGAATTACCCAATTACATCAGCGCATCGAAAAATCGGGTGACGGTGAACACTGACGCCGGACGTTTGACCATCACGCGTAACCGGACTGAAGTTTTTAAATACACATATGGGTGGGAGCTGTTCTTTTTCACCCTTGATAGTCCCTATCACGGGCTCGGTGTTTGGCAGTTGGTCAATAGGGCGGCGAATGGCGAAGCCGCTGCGATCTTTCACGACGTCTGGACCAATCGCATGTGGCGCCATGGCGACGTGGCCTGGGCAATGTACGAAACTTTGCTAATGGCATTTTTGGGAACGTTCGGTGCCGCGCTTGTCGCACTGCCCCTTGGCTTTCTTGCGGCAAAGAATTTTACCCCGCTAAGATCTATTAGGTTTGCTTCGCGACGGGTGTTCGATTTTCTGCGTGGGGTAGACGGGCTGATTTGGACAATCGTGTTGTCCCGTGCATTTGGACCGGGCCCATTAACCGGCGCACTTGCGATTTTAATGACCGACACCGGGTCCTTTGGCAAAATGTTTTCCGAAGCGCTTGAGAATGTTGATGACAAGCAGGTCGAAGGCGTGACCTCGACCGGCGCAAAGCCACTGCAACGTTACCGTTTCGGCGTCATTCCTCAGATCACTCCGGTTCTTATAAGCCAAGTTTTGTATTATCTAGAATCCAATACTCGATCGGCCACGATCATCGGAGCAATCACCGGCGGCGGGATCGGTCTGATGCTTACCCAAGCGATTGGCACTCAGAAAGATTGGGAAGAGGTCACTTATTATATCGTGCTGATCATCATTATGGTTATGGGGATGGATACGTTTTCCGGATGGCTCCGGCGTAAATTGATAAAGGGCGAAGACGACGGTCGGTGATGCCGCGTCACTGGGCGCGCGAACGGGTCATTTATCGTCGAACCGTCAACCATCACTCAGTGTGAGAGTTACCTTGTCACCGGCAAACCAGGTCCGCCCGTATTCTAGGGGAGTACCGTCGCTGTCGACGTTAAGGCTGATCGTGCGCAGGATCGGCGCGTGTTCGGCCACGCGCAGATGCAATGCCTGCGTTGCGTTTGCCAACTTGGCGTTGATGCGGGTCGACGCACGTGTGTAATCGGTGACGCCCCCCATTCGCAACGCCGCCGTCACTGATTGGGTCTCGGCAAGATGTTCGAGAATGTCTGGAAAGCGTGCCGCTGAAAAAACGCTGCGAAATATCGCCACCACCTGACCATCGGCAAAAGACAGCCCTTCGCATACCTGAACCTTGGTAGCGTTGGTCAGGGCAAGGGCGCTGAATTCTTCATCTCTGGGTGCGCGGGTTTCCAGCAAAAGGAGTTCCTTACTAGGTATGCGACCCTGTTCGCGCAGGTTTTGATGAAATCGGACGCGACGCCCGATGGGATAGTCCGTGGGAGTGGACATGACGAAAACCCCGGCACCACGCCGTGATAGTACCAGCCCTTCCTCGGCCAGCGCCCTGATTGCATGGCGAACCGTATGCCGATTTACGCCAAAGCGGGCAGCAAGGGTGCCTTCCGTCGGCAGTTTGTCACCCGGGCGGTACACGCGGGCTGCAATATCAGCACGTAAACTATGGGCAATTGTGGTCCAAATCGGAGTACGGCGAGGCGGTGTCATAAATATTTCACACGGTGCAGGCTTGGCAGGAAGCGGTTTGTCAGTTAGTATTTGTATAGTTGTATATACAACTTCAAAAGGTGTCTAGATGGATGTTGAGACTAATTTTCCGGTCATGATTGAAGCAAGGAGGGCTTGGCTAAGCCTGCTGGCAAAGTCGCCCGCCGCTTCGGTTGAACGATTGTGGAATGGATTGAATATCGCCCCTGACCATACGCTTTTGCGCAATCCAGAAATTGGCGCAGTTATGGTGCGCGGCAGGGCAGGCGCAGTGGGCGCTGCTTTCAACCTTGGCGAAATGTCGGTGACGCGTGCTTCCGTCAAGCTGGGCTGCGGTACCGTCGGTCATGGGTACGTGCAGGGGCGCAGCAAAACCCACGCCCTGCAAGCTGGCTTGATAGATGCCTTGATGCAGACGGACCTTGCTCAGGATGTCGAAGCCGCAATTCTAATTCCTCTGGGGCAAGAGATGGATGCGAAAAAGAAAATAAGGGCAAGCAAGGCTGCCGCCACCAAGGTTGAGTTTCTGACGATGGTACGAGGAGAGGATTGATGAGGGCAGATGCTTTGGCGGGCGGCTTTATTGACCCACCCATTGACGCTTCGCGCGCGTTTCGCGGCATCATGACGGCGATGGCACGCCCTGGCACGATCTCTACGGTAACAGGTGCACTTCCACCGACCCCTTTAGGCGTAGCGGCAGGGGTGGCAGTGCTGACATTGTGTGACCCGGATACGCCGATCTTTCTTGGGTCCAGTCACGATACGCAGGATGTACGGGACTGGATAACATTCCAGACCGGCGCACCGTTTGTGTCCCCCGCGCAGGCGGTGTTTGCCATTGGCATGTGGGGTGATTTGCCGCTCGACGAATTTTCGTTGGGGACGTCAGAATACCCTGACCGTTCAGCTACGTTGATCATTGAACTGCCCGAGTTGCGAAATACGGGCCTCACGTTAAAGGGGCCGGGGATATTGGGGGCGGCGAAGCTGTCGTTGCCTGATGCTCAGACGCTTCACCGCAATCACGGGCTGTACCCGCGCGGGTTAGATTTTTTGTTTACCTGTGCAGACCGCCTTGCTGCTCTGCCTCGCACCACGAGGATTGGCTGATGTATGTTGCTGTAAAGGGAGGCGAACGCGCCATCGACAATGCCCATGCGTGGCTAGCCGAAGAACGTCGCGGCGATATCTCCGTCCCTGAACTAAGTGTCGACCAGATCCGTGAACAGATGACGCTGGCTGTGAACCGCGTCATGGCAGAAGGGTCGTTGTATGACCCAGAGCTTGCCGCGCTGGCAATTAAGCAATCGCGCGGCGACCTGATCGAAGCGATCTTTCTGATCCGCGCCTATCGCACCACGCTGCCGCGTTTCGGAGGCTCTCATCCCGTGGATACGGCAGCAATGGATTGCGACCGCCGCGTGTCTGCGACGTTCAAGGACGCGCCAGGTGGACAGGTATTGGGGCCGACATTCGACTATACTCACCGCCTGCTCGATTTCCAACTTGCCGCCGATGGACAAGTGGGTGAGGTGCAAAAAACAGAGCCTAACACAGGGGAAACCCCTCATATAATGGGGTTCCTCGACCGAGAGGGGCTCATTCAAACAGAACCTGAAGGTGCCGAGGCCCCCGATGATCTGACCCGCAGCCCGCTTGAGCTTCCCGCCAGCCGCGCCTTGCGATTGCAGGCTCTAACACGGGGGGATGAGGGGTTTTTGCTTAGCATGGCCTATTCCACGCAGCGGGGCTATGCGCGCAATCACGCCTTTGTCGCCGAGCTGCGCATCGGGACGGTCGCTGTGGAAATGGACATACCTGAGCTGGGGTTTACCATTGATATCGGCGAAATCACCCTGACCGAATGCGAGACAGTTAACCAATTTATGGGATCTAAAACTGAGCCGCCTCAATTCACGCGCGGCTATGGTCTGGTGTTCGGTATGACCGAGCGCAAGGCGATATCCATGGCGCTGGTCGACCGCGCGTTGCGCTGGAAAGAACTAGGCGAAGACAATCTAGGTGCGCCCGCGCAAGACGAGGAATTCGTGCTGTATCACGCGGATAACATTCAGGCGACGGGGTTTTTGGAGCATATCAAGCTGCCGCACTACGTTGATTTCCAGTCCGAATTGGAGCTGGTCCGCAAGCTGCGCCGCAATGTGCAAGCCGCCGGGCAAGACGAGAGTAAGGGCCCCTCCGGGGGGAGTTTTTCCGGCAAAATGAAAGAAGGGGTGGGGTCATGACCGACTATAACTTCGCTTATTTGGACGAACAGACCAAAAGGATGATCCGCCGTGCGATCCTGAAGGGGTTGGCCATTCCTGGGTACCAGGTGCCTTTTGCCAGCCGTGAAATGCCGATGCCCTATGGCTGGGGGACGGGAGGGGTGCAGGTGTCTGCTGCCGTGCTGACGCCCGAAGATCGGTTCAAGGTGATCGACCAGGGTGCGGACGATACGACCAACGCCGTGTCGATCAGGCGGTTCTTTGAAAAGACCGCAGGCGTTGCCGTGACTGAAGCCACGGCAGAGGCGAGCGTGATCCAGACCCGTCACCGGATTCCGGAGCTGCCGCTGCGCGAGGATCAGATACTGGTCTATCAGGTGCCGATCCCTGAACCTCTGCGCTTTTTGGAACCATCCGAGGTGGAGACCCGCAAGATGCACAGCCTTGAGGAATACGGGCTTATGCATGTGAAGCTTTACGAAGACATCAGCCAGCATGGCACCATTGCCACCGCATATGCCTATCCGGTCAAGGTCGAGGGGCGCTATGTCATGGATCCGTCGCCTATCCCCAAATTCGACAACCCCAAGCTGGAAATGGCGGGGGTTCAACTGTTTGGGGCCGGACGCGAACAGCGGATCTATGCGGTACCACCTTACACGCAGGTGGTCAGTTTGGATTTCGACGATTACCCGTTCGCGCCGACGAAAGCCGATCACGCCTGTGATCTTTGTGGGGCCACAGACAGCTATCTGGACGAGCTGATTATGGATGATGCTGGCGGGAGAATGTTCATGTGTTCAGACACTGACTATTGCGGCACCCGCCGCGTGGCAGGCCATGTTGGCGCACAGGCTGCGGCACTGGCGGAGGACGCGGCATGACCCCTTTGTTGCAAGTGGAAAATATCGCCAAGATGTATGGCGCGCGGATTGGCTGTGCGAATGTGTCCTTTGATCTGTATCCCGGCGAGGTGATGGGTATCGTGGGAGAAAGCGGGTCGGGGAAGTCGACCTTGCTGAACTGTTTGGCTGGGCATTTGCAGCCAGATGCGGGGGCCGTCTGTTTTGACACCCGCACCGAGGGCCTACGCAATACCGTCACGATGAGCGAGCCGGAGCGGCGGATGTTGTCACGTACCGATTGGGCATTTGTGCATCAGCATGCCCGTGATGGTTTACGGATGAATGTCAGCGCGGGCGGTAATGTAGGCGAACGGTTGATGGCGGTAAACGCCCGGCACTACGGCGATATCCGCGCCAAGGCTATCGACTGGTTGGGGCGAGTCGAGATCAGCGCGGATCGGATCGATGACCGGCCCACCGTCTTTTCTGGCGGGATGCAACAGCGTTTGCAGATCGCACGCAATCTGGTGACAGGCCCGCGTTTGGTGTTCATGGACGAACCCACCGGGGGGTTGGATGTCAGCGTGCAGGCGCGGCTGTTGGACTTGCTGCGCGGTCTCGTGCGAGAAATGGGGTTAAGCGCAATTATCGTGACCCATGATCTTGCGGTAGTCCGGTTGCTGGCGGATCGACTGATGGTCATGAAAGACGGTCATGTCATCGAATCCGGTTTGACCGATCAGGTGCTGGATGATCCGCAGCATGCCTATACGCAGCTTCTTGTTTCCTCTGTCCTACAGGTGTGAGCCCCATGATCACTGTCGAAAATGTATCAAAATCCTTTACGCTTCACAACCAAGGCGCGGCTGAGATCCCGGTCATGCATGACGCATCGCTGTCGGTGGCGCCGGGGGAATGTGTTGCGTTGGTCGGGGCGTCGGGAGCAGGTAAATCGACCCTAATGCGGATGATTTACGGCAATTACCTGACCCAGTCGGGCAAGATCATGGTAGGCGATCTGGATATCGTCAGCGCCGCGCCCCGAGAGCTGATCCACCTGCGTCGCACCACCTTGGGCTATGTCAGCCAGTTTCTGCGCGTGGTGCCGCGGGTGTCGACCCTTGATGTGGTGGCAGAGCCGTTGATGGTCACGGGGTCGAACCGGGACCTCGCCATGGAACGGGCAAAAGCGCTTTTATTGAGACTGAATATACCCCAACGATTGTGGCGGCTTAGCCCCACGACGTTCTCGGGCGGGGAACAGCAAAGAGTGAACATCGCACGTGGCTTTGCCTATCCGTATCCTGCGCTGTTGCTGGACGAACCAACAGCCAGCCTTGATCCGACGAACCGCGCTACAGTGCTGGAGATGATTGCAGAAGCCAAGGCGCGGGGCGCGGCTATCATCGGGATATTTCACGACCATGCCGCGCGGGACAAGATTTGCGACCGGGAATTCGATGTAACTGCTTTTACACCGGATAAGTTATCATGACTGGACGGTTCATCGCTATTGTTGGCCCGTCGGGCGTCGGTAAGGACAGCGTGATGGAAGCCCTGGCAGAGGCCGATCCGAGATTTACCATTGCGCGGCGCGTGATATCGCGACCTGTCGAAAAAGGCGGAGAGGTCTATGATGGCGTGACTGAAAAAGCGTTCGCGAAAGCCGAGCAAGAGGGCGCGTTTATCCTTAACTGGGCCGCACACGGGTTGCACTATGGCATCCCGAAGGCAGTAGCGTCGGATCTTGCACTAGGCCGCGACGTCCTTGTAAATTTGTCGCGGGCGGTCCTGCCGCAAGCGCAAACGCTTTTTGACAGGTTCTGCGTGATCCTGCTTACTGCGGACCGAGATGTTCTGGCCGCACGCCTGACAGCACGTAACAGAGAAGATCCAGCTGAGATTGCTCGCAGATTGCACCGTGCCGATTTCGCCATGCCGACAGGTGTTCCGTACCACTCTGTCGATAACAGCGGGCCACTTATAGGCACTGTCGAACAGGTTGGCCGCTACCTTTCTGGCTCGGGTTTTCATCCCGAGCTTCCTAATCAGAAGATCTGCATATGACCCAAGAGATTACTTTTGCCAACGCCCGGCTGATCCTCAAGGAAACGGTCGTGAGAGGCGCGATCCGCCTGCGTAACGGGATGATCGCTGACATCGCCACGGGTACGTCCATACCCGAAGGTGCGCACGACATGGAGGGGGATTATATCGCTGCCGGTCTTGTTGAACTGCATACCGATAATCTGGAGCGGCACATGACCCCGCGCCCCAAGGTAGACTGGCCGCACCGCGCCGCCATATTGGCCCATGACCGTGAACTGGCCGGTGCCGGTATTACGACAGTATTCGACGCCATCAGGGTGGGATCAATCATATCTGACGGCAATAGATATCAAAGATATGCTCGGGCCATGGCGGATGAAATACTTTGGATGCGAGATGCCGGTGCCTTGCGGATCAGTCACCACATCCATTTGCGGGCAGAAATATGTTCTGAAACGCTTGGGGAGGAATTGGCGGAGTTTGGGCCGCGGGATCGGATCGGGATCGTGTCGATGATGGATCACACGCCGGGACAACGCCAATTTCGCGATTTGGCAAAATTCGAAGCCTACATGCGCGGTAAACACAGCTATGGCGAGGCTGAGTTTACCGCGCATGTCGACTATCTTTACAGCCTGCAAAAACAGTTCGGTACCCTTCATGAAACTGCGACAGTTGCTGCGGCGGCGCGTTACGGAGCGGCACTTGCCAGCCACGACGATACGACTGCGGCCCAAGTTGATGCAAGCCACGGTCATGGAGTTAAACTGGCCGAATTCCCGACCACTCTTGAAGCTGCCCAAACCTGCCATGCCATGGGAATCGCGACCATCATGGGGGCTCCGAACGTGATCAGGGGCGGTTCTCATTCAGGAAATGTCGCTGCGATAGACCTCGCGCAAGCTGATCGTCTGGATATCCTGTCATCCGATTACGTGCCCGCCGGGTTATTGATGGCGGCACTGCAACTTGGTGACCTGTGGGGTAATCTGGCACGGGGAATAGCCACGGTGACACATGCTCCAGCACTTCATTCAGGCCTACGGGATCGAGGGACCCTCGAGATCGGTATGCGGGCGGATATTATCCGTTTCAAGCGGTTGGACGGATTGGCGATACTGAAAGAAACATGGTCGGCAGGACAGCGGGTGTTCTGACCGCCGGTTTTGAACGTTTTAGCTTGGTGCCCGCCGAAAAATGCGTAGGTTGCCGTTCTGAAGTTGGTTAAATCCAAAACAAGGCGGGCAATATGCGTAAATATCTGTTGAAACTGTATTCTCTCGCGGCAGGTACGAGAGCTTAATGCTACTTGTACTTGGTCTTGCTGTGGCGATCTGGGGTGTGGGGGCTTTGGCGGGCCAATCGCGTGATCGCAGGTACTTGGCCCTCGGTGTGCTCTTTGGTGCCGTGATTGGGCTTAATCTGCTGCTTCCGTCTACCAATGCGCTACGCATGGCGACCGGAGGCAGCGCAGCGCCTTGGGCGCTGTTGACCGCCTTCGTCCTGTTGGTCATTGGGTATAGCTGGGTCCTCAACCGGCTTAGGCTGCGCTCTAAACCTGAAATTGTTGTGCAAAATCCTTCAGACGCACCGCTATTTTCGGAAACTGAACTGAATCGCTATGCCCGCCACATCGTATTGCGCGAAGTCGGTGGCACTGGCCAGAAAGCATTGAAGAACAGTCGTGTCTTGGTGATTGGTGCCGGTGGTCTTGGGGCTCCGGTACTGCAATACCTCGCCGCGGCCGGGGTTGGAACGATCGGAGTGATCGACGACGACACCGTTGAAAACGCCAACCTGCAACGGCAGGTGATCCACAAGGATAGTGCCATCGGCACGCCAAAGGTGTTCTCTGCTCAAACAGAGATGGAGGCGCAAAACCCATTTGTTACCGTACGCCCTTACCATCGCCGTCTTACCGAAGACATCGCCGCCGAACTGTTTGCCGATTATGACATCGTGCTGGATGGCACCGATAATTTCGACACACGTTACTTGGCGAACCGGGCCTGCGTGACCGCAGGCATCCCTCTGGTCTCTGGCGCGCTAAGTCAGTGGGAAGGGCAACTAAGCATATTCCACCCTGCGAAAGGTGCCCCTTGCTATCAATGTATCTTTCCTCAGGCACCTGCGCCGCATCTTGCGCCATCGTGTGCGCAGGCCGGGGTTATTGGCCCCCTGCCCGGGGTCATAGGTGCAATGATGGCGGTTGAAACAATTAAGCTGATAACCGGGGCTGGCGCGCCGCTGCGCGGTAAAATGTTGATCTATGACGGCTTATATGGCGATAATCGTGTCATTTCCGTCAGTCCGCGCCAAGATTGTCTAATTTGTGGTAACGAAATCGAGTGACGGGTTACCTCGCGCTAAAACTCGCTATTATCAAACAACACATTAACAGGGAGAAACAAATGAAACGATTCGTATTGGCCATTTTGCTGAGCTTGGCACCTATTGTAGCGATGGCCGAAGGGGTTACTCACAAGGTTGCTATCCACGTGGATGAGAATGACCCGCAGGTAATGAACATGGCGTTGAACAATGCCGCAAATGTTTCGGCCTATTATAAAAGCCAAGGCGATGACGTCGTCATCGAAGTCGTCACCTATGGCCCCGGGCTAAATATGCTGATTTCTGAAAAAAGCCCCGTGGCTCAGCGTATTGCGACAATGTCACTTGAAATGGACAACATTAGTTTCGCCGCTTGTGCAAACACGATGGAAGCCATGAAAAAGAATTCGGGGCATGATGTCGTGCTGCTGGAAGAAGCAAAGGTTGTTCCTTCTGGCGTTGTACGCTTGATCGAACTTCAAGAGGATGGCTACGCTTACGTGCGTCCATAAGCTTTGATTTGGCTGACCTTGAATTGTGTGAGTTACGTCTGTGCCGAGACAAAGACATCCTTACACAGTTCAAGGTCGCTAAAATTGCAAGTGACGATCCTGGGTCAATCAGGATCCCTGAATGTACCCGCCGCTGTCATATAACACGCTGCGCCGCAAACACGGATGGGTTAGGCCTGATGGTCTGCCGAGGTGCCGATAGAAACTCCCCATTCGGACATCACGGGTGATTGTAACCCGCTGTCGGGCCACTTACCTTTGAGATCAAAGGAGAGCTCGATGACAAACCCTCTGCTACAAGACTGGGAAACCCCATTCCAAATTGCGCCGTTCGACCAGATTTCTGATGATGATTTCGAGACTGCACTGGAAGCGGCTCTCGATAGTCACCTCAACGAAATAGATGCTATAACAAGTTGCGATTTCGATCCGACTTTTTCCAACACCATTGAAGCGCTGGAACAAGCAGGCAACCTGTTGGATCGCGTGCTTGGCGTGTTTTTTACGGTTGCAGGTGCCGACAGCAACCCGACCCGCGACGCACTTCAACGCGAGTTTTCCCCACGTTTGGCCGCGCATTTTTCAACTATATCAAGCAACAAAGCCTTGTTTTCGCGTGTGGCGACCGTTTGGGAAAATCGCGATAAATCCGATCTCTCCCCAGAACAGTTGCGCGTTTTGATGCTTACTCACCGAGGTTTTGTCCGCGCCGGTGCCGCACTGGAAGGGCCGGACGACAGTCGCATGAAAGCCATCAAAAGCCGGCTGGCCGTGCTGGGCACACAGTTTTCCCAGAACCTGCTTGCTGATGAGAGGTCATGGTATCTGCCACTTGGCGAAAACGACCTAAAGGGTTTGCCTGACTTCGTCATTGACGCCGCCCGCAGCGCAGGGTTGGAAAAGAAATCAACTGGGCCGGTTATCACATTGTCACGGTCTTTGATCGTCCCATTCTTGCAATTTTCGCCGCGCCGAGATCTGCGTGAAAAGGCCTTTCTGGCTTGGCAGGCCCGCGGTGCAAATGGCGGTGAAACTGATAATCGCGAGATAGCCGCAGAAATCCTCGCTTTGCGCCAAGAACGTGCCCAACTATTGGGCTATAAGAACTTTGCCGCCTATAAGCTGGAAACAGAAATGGCAAAAAATCCGGCAGCCGTGCGTCAGTTGCTAACGGATGTCTGGGGGCCAGCAAAGGCGCAGGCCGAACGCGACTCGGTCGTCCTTACAGAGATGATGCACGGCGAAGGTGTGAACGGCGATCTCACCCCGTGGGATTGGCGATACTATGCGCAGAAACGGCGCGTTGCAGAGCATGATCTCGACGAAGCCGCGTTGAAACCTTACTTCCAGTTGGACCGAATGATTGACGCGGCCTTTGACTGCGCCACCCGCTTGTTCTCTCTCGAATTTACGCGCCTGGAGGTTCCGCTGTATCACGCGGATTGTCGTGCCTGGGAAGTAACCCGCAACGGCAAACACGTCGCGATCTTTATCGGTGACTATTTCGCACGCGAATCGAAAAGGTCGGGCGCATGGTGTTCGGCGATGCGGTCACAAGCAAAGTTTCCGCATACTCAATCTCCTATCGTTATAAACGTTTGCAACTTTGCCAAGGCCGCGCCTGCGCTGTTATCTTACGACGATGCGCGCACATTATTTCACGAATTCGGTCACGCGCTGCACCAGATGCTCTCTGACGTGACATATGAATCCGTGAGCGGGACGTCGGTGGCACGAGATTTCGTCGAACTTCCCAGTCAGCTTTTCGAACACTGGCTGGAAGTGCCTGAGGTGCTCCAGACCTTTGCCACACATGCTGTCACGGGTGAAGCGATGACACAGCAATTACTTGATAGGCTTCTTGGGGCGTCAAATTTCGATATAGGCTTCGCAACCGTCGAGTACCTTGCTTCTGCATTTGTAGATATAGAATTTCATGACGGTGAATTACCTGACGATCTCATGGCGAAGCAACGTTCGGTCCTCGCTGAGCTTGGTATGCCTGACGCGATCACCATGCGCCATGCGACGCCGCAATTCGCCCATGTTTTCGCAGGGGATGGATATTCTAGCGGCTACTACAGCTACATGTGGTCAGAAGTTATGGATGCTGATGCCTTCGCTGCATTTACTGAAACAGGCAATGTCTTCGACACGGAGCGCGCCGACGCCTTGGACCGACACATCCTATCCGCCGGTAATAGCGCTGACCCGGAAAATTTATACAGGGCTTTCCGGGGACGGCTCCCTGGTGTTGAGGCTTTGTTAAAAGGGAGAGGCCTGAACCAAGCCTAGTTTTTATGCCTTCGGCGAGAGTTTAAAAGGCAAAATGAAGTTGAAGCCGGGCCGCGCCTTTTTCATTTTGCTAAATAAACTCAATGCGCCTCAGTCTAGGCTTGATGCGTCAATAGCCGAGGCCGCGGTTGACCAGGTGCAAGAAACCTTTCCCGGTTTCACCACGCATAATGTTTTCGACGATAATCTTCGCGGCGGTGGAAGCGCGGGTGTCGGCTGCAATGTGAGGTGTTACGGTTACCTTGGGATGCGACCAGTATGGATGGTCGGAGGGGAGAGGCTCTATTCGAAAGACATCGAGGGTGGCATGTGCGATATGCCCCTCATCCAGCGCCGCGAGAAGAGCAGTATCGTCGATTAACGTGCCTCTGCCAGGATTGATAATATGCGCCCCCTTTCGCATGAGAGACAGCGTTTCAGAGTTAACAATATTGGCCGTTGCCGATGTGTCTGGCAGCAGGAATACTCCGATTTCTGATCGCGCAAGTGCTGCCTTTAAACCGTCGGGCCCGCTATGGCATGTAACGCCGGAAAGAACTTTGCGGCTGCGTGACCAGCCCGCGACGTCGAACCCAAACGAGGCCAGTACCTGAGCCACTGCGGCGCCAAGGGCACCCAAGCCAAAAACCGTTACGTTTCGCTCATGTGCGAGCGGAGGCGTTCGCGGTTCCCAGCGAGAATCCGAGCGGAGGATATCTGTATCTAGGCCTAAATGATATCGTAGCACATGGCCTGTCACCCATTCGACCATTCCTGTCGTCAGGCCAGGGTCTACCATGCGGGTCAACGGTATCTTGAGCGTTTCGTTATGCGTTATCTTCTCTACTCCTGCCCAAAGGTTCAGGACTGCTTTGGCGCGCGTATAGGGCGAGAAATCTTGGAGTGGGCTGTCGGGCGCATAGACGATATAGTCAACCTCGTGGGGTGGCAGCTCCAAACTCAGGGTGGCGTCTATCCCGGCGCTATCTAGGGCATTGCGCAGCGGAGCCTCAAAGTCAGACCAGCGTTCAGGACGAGCGGCAAATAGAATGTTGATTGTCATTAATGTTACCTTGGTCGGTGGACGTGGGCGGATTGAATTAGCCCGAACGCAAGCAGCAGAACCAGCATCGCAGACCCTCCGTAGCTGACCAGGGGCAATGGGACGCCCACAACAGGTGCAAGCCCCATAACCATCGACATGTTGACCGCGAAGAACAAAAAGAAGTTCAACGCAATACCCAAGGTCAGCAACGATGAAAAACGGTCCTTATTAATCAGGGCGGATGCAATGCAAAACAAGATGATCAGGGCATATAGGCTAAGCAATGAGAAGCCACCGACAAAACCAAACTCTTCGGCCAAGGTGGTAAAGATGAAATCGGTATGCTTTTCGGGAAGGAAGTTCAATCGCGACTGAGTCCCTTGCATGAAACCGCGCCCTGTCCACCCTCCCGACCCGAGGGCGATCTTGGATTGGGTGATGTGATAGCCTGCCCCAAGGGGGTCGGTGCTTGGGTCAATGAACGTATCAATGCGTCGAAACTGATAGTCTTTCAGCAATTGCCAAGGGGTTCCGCGCGACTGGAACACAGCTGTGATAAGCCCGAGCCCGGCGGTGAGGACCACTGCGAAGTAGGCCCAGTGCACACCGGCCAGAAACATCAGCCCGCCGCCTGCCGCCATCAGCAGGATCGCCGTGCCGAGATCAGGCTGCTTTAGAACCAGAAAGGTTGGAACAATGATCATTAACAGGGGAAGGAGCACCCAAACCGGACGCGATGTCTTCTTGGCAGGTAGCCAGTCGTAGTAGGCCGCCAACATCATCACCAGCGTGATCTTCATCAATTCAGAAGGTTGCAGCCGGAACGACCCCAGTTCGATCCAGCGCTGTGCGCCCATTCCGACTGCGCCGAAGAGGTCCACGGCGACCAATAAAAACACTGTGCCAAAATAGGCGACGCCCGCAAGGTTGCGCCATAGCCAGATCGGTACCATGCCGACAGCGATCATGAGTACGAGCCCAAGGGCAAAACGTTTCATCTGCGGCTCAGCCCAAGGTGTGAACGTGCCGCCCGCCACTGAATACAACATCAAGAATCCGACACCTGATACCGCCGTCAGAAGGACCGTTAGGGGCCAGTTCAGGTGAAGGATTTTCCGCAGTCCGGTAGGGACATGTTTGACCGTATATTCGAGATAGCTCATGCCTGATCGTTCCCGTTTATCGCCGCCTGAGGTTGGACTTTGCGAAGCTCTTCCTGCTGGGTCGCGATCCGAGCGCGATCAGCAGTCGGGTATGCATCAAGCGGTGGTTCGCCCCCATACAGCGCTTGCAACATCACATCGCGAGCGATCGGTGCCGCTGCCGCGGACCCGCCCCCGCCATGCTCAACCAGTACCGACAAGGCATAGCGCGGTTTGTCGTACGGTGCGAAGGCCACGAACAACGCATGATCCCGGCGCTCCCAAGGCAAATCTTCATTTCGGCTTACGCCGCGCGCCCGCTCTGCGGCAGTGATGTTACGAACCTGGCTTGTGCCTGTTTTCCCGGCCATTCGCATTTCATCAGCTATGATCCTTGATCGATAGGCAGTCCCGCGGCGGTCGTTGACAACGACCTGCATACCTTTGCGCACTTTGCGAATATTATTTTCACTGACACCCAGCGGTTCGCCGGCACCGCTTGGCTGTTCTATGCCATCGATAGATTTTATCAGCCTAGGCGTAACAATGCGGTTGGTGGCGATCCTCGCTGTCATAAGTGCCAGTTGAAGCGGAGAGCTAAGCGTGAAACCCTGTCCGATAGACGCGTTAACTGTGTCGCCAATAACCCAACTCGCACCTCGGGCAGATTGTTTCCATTGCTTGGTCGGCGCAAGACCTGCTGCAACCGACGACAACGGCAGGTCGTGCTTGATGCCCAGACCAAATCGGTTCGCCATCGCTGAGATATTCTCGATCCCCACTTTTAGCGCCAGATCGTAGTAATATACGTCACACGATTGCTTCAACGAGGTCTCAAGGTCGACCCAACCGTGCCCAGCCCGTTTCCAGCAATGGAACCTGCGCCCGCCGACCTCAAGAAAACCCGGGCAATAGGTCGTATCGTCCGGCCCGGCGATACCTGCTTCGAGCGCGGCCAGTGCGACCATCATTTTATAGGTAGATCCGGGCGGATAGGTACCTTGGACGGTTTTGTTAACAAGTGGACGATATTTCGATTCCAACAGCGGGTTGTAGTCGGCCGACGAGATGCCACCAACGAACAGATTGGGGTCATAGCTGGGTGATGATGCGCTGGTGACCAGGTCACCGTTCTCACAGTCGATAATAACCACAGCCGCGCTTTCGGTGCCTAAGCGGGCCTGAACATAATTCTGAAGCTTCGAATCTACCGTAAGCTGGATGTCCGCCCCTGACTGCCCTTCGCGGCGCGCCAATTCGCGCATGACACGCCCTGTGGCGTTGACTTCGACCTGTTTGGTACCGGCCACGCCTCGCAAAAGGCTTTCTTGGCGCGCTTCGACGTTGATTTTTCCGATTTGAAAGCGCGGGATACGCAAAACCGCGTCAGGATCTTCTAGCGCGTCAAGGTCTGCCTGGCTCACCCGGCCGACGCGGCCGACGATATGGGCAAAATCTGAACCACGGGGATATACGCGGGTCAGCCCGACCTCGGGGCTTACGCCGGGCAACGCGGGGGTGTTAACCGACACACGGCTGACGTCATCCCAGCTGACATTGTCAGCGACCGTTACCGGCAGGAAGGGGGCAGAGCGCTTGATTTCAGCGAGCGCACGTTCGCGCATTTCGGGATCAAGCTTGATGACCTGCGCAAGCTGGTCCATGACCGCATCCACATCATCCGCATCTTCGCGCACAATCACAATCCGATAGGAAGGAACATTTTGAGCCAACCGCACCCCGTTGCGGTCAAATATTTCACCCCTGGATGGCGGAATGAGGCGAATGTTAATCCGATTTTCTTCGGCCAACAGGCGGAACTGGTCCGCCTGATCGACCTGAAGGTAATTCATTCGTGCAGCGAGGCCGCCCATGAACAGCAGTTGGACACCACCCAAAAGTGCTGCCCGCCGACTTAGCTTGGCGTGACTTGCATCGCTGTCTGCTCTGCTGCGTCTCATCTTACTTTCCTTTCGTCACCGCCCGCCGAGGCTGTCCAGATCGCCGGGCGTCGATTTGCGCACACCCATCAATGTATGGGTCACAAAAACCACCACAGGATAGAACAAAGCCGTCACGCCGAGTTCGATCAAGCTAAGCGTCCATTGAGGCGGAGACACCATAAGCAAGGTTAACACGATCCTGTTTAACAGCATAATCGCCACCAGCCATACCGACGCGGCAAGCCATTCTGCGCCGAATGTACTGTCACGCAATGTGCGCCCGCGCAGTTTAAGGTTCTCGCATGCGATCAGGGCCAGCAGCGCCCACAACCCGGGGGGGCGTTGTAACAGAAAATCGTTCAGCAAGAACGCCGTGGCAAGTAACAGGGCAGGTACATAGTCAGGCTTGCGCACAGACCACGCAAAAGCAAATGCGATCAGCAGATCAGGTGCCACCCAGAAACGGTCGCTACCTTGGTTAAGCAAGGACCGTAACCGCGCCTCGGCGGGATCAATGCTGACCAAGGGTGGCGTTAGCTCGGGTGCCAGAAACGCAACCGGCTGGGTTTCAATTGGTAAAAGATGAAAAAACAACAATACCACGGTCAAAACCAGAAAGGCGGCGCGCATTGTCCACAGGCGCAGAGGGGAAAGTTCGTCCATCATTCGCTTACCGATGTTGAAGCCAAAGGTATAATGGGTGCGGGGCCTTCCTCAAGGATCACAGAGGCATCTTGGCTTACCTTTTCGGAGCCGTGATGGCGCAGGACCCGGAGAAACTCAAGACGCTCGAAATCAGCGGCCAGCCGCACGCGCAGACGGCCGCCGGGGTCTGCGGCAATCTGACCGATCAGAACTCCGGCCGGAAATACACCGCCATCGCCTGAACTGATCACCCGGTCGCCCGGTCGAACTAGATCAGGGTTTTCTAGAAAATCCACTGGGGGCGCGGCTGAATTGTCGCCGGCAATAATCGCACGTTGGCCAGATGGTTGTATCACCGCAGGGATACGGCTTGAGGTGTCAGTCACCAGAATGACTCGTGCTGTGTTTTTACCAACGCCCGAAATGCGTCCTACAAGGCCGATGCCATCGACCGTCGCCCACCCATCCACGATCCCATCACGCGCACCGACGTTCAACAAGACAGACTGGCGAAAAGGCGAACCGGAATCGGCAAGGACAACCCCGGTGATATAGGTCAATCTCGGATCCAGCCGCACCTTGTTCAAATCCAGCAGCCGCGCATTTTCCTGCTCTAGCTGCAAAGCGGCTTCTTTCCAGGTCTGCATCTTGCGCAATTCCGACCGCAATTCTTGATTTTGTACGGTAAGGCGCTGATAGCTTTGGAAGTCACGGAAGAGATTCACCGTGCCTGTCACCGGGGCCATCGCCCACTCCATGTTGGGCACAATTCGATCAGTGATTTGAGCGCGAAACCGTTCGACGCGCGGGCTGTCGATGCGCCATACCAGAAAGACCCCCAAAAGAATCAACGCGATCACTGCCAACAGCAAGCGTCGCATAGGGCGCCTAAAATCGTTCGATGAGGATCGGTCGATGGGCATGCGCTACTTATATCCTACCTAGAGGGCAGGGCCGTCCTGCCGCGTCTCGGGCCGCTTTAACTGTGCCTAAATTAGCTATCGTAGTCTATGGCGTGGCGCAGTTGTTTTTCGTATTCAAGCGCTTTGCCGGTTCCCAGTGCAACACAGTTCAGCGGTTCGTCCGCCACGGAAATGGCCAGGCCGGTCTGTTCACGCAGGGCTAGATCCAGATCCCCCAGTAAAGCGCCTCCGCCTGTTAACATCACGCCACGGTCAACAATATCCGCAGCCAGATCGGGTGGCGTGGTCTCAAGCGCTGTCATCACTGCTTCGCAAATTTGCTGCACCGGTTCGGCTAACGCTTCGGCGATTTGCGCTTGGGTCACTTCGATCTCTTTGGGCACACCGTTCAGCAGGTCGCGACCGCGAATTTGCATCGATGTCCCACGCCCGTCGTCGGGCATCCGTGCTGTGCCGATCGACGTCTTGATGCGTTCGGCTGTGGTTTCGCCGACCAGCAGATTTTGCTGACGGCGCAGATAGCTGATGATTGCCTCGTCCATGCGGTCACCACCGACACGCACCGAACGGGCATAGACGATGTCGCCCAGTGACAGAACGGCAACCTCGGTCGTGCCGCCGCCGATATCAACCACCATGTTGCCGGTGGGATCGGTAATAGGCATACCAGCCCCAATCGCAGCCGCGATAGGTTCGGCAATCAGACCGGCGCGTCGCGCACCGGCAGACAATACCGACTGACGGATCGCACGCTTTTCAACCGGCGTCGCACCATGCGGTACGCAGACAATGATCTTGGGCTTTGAAAAGGTTGAACGTTTGTGCACTTTGCGGATGAAATGCTTGATCATTTCTTCGGCGGTGTCAAAGTCAGCGATCACGCCTTCGCGCATCGGGCGAATTGCCTCAATTGAACCGGGGGTCCGGCCCAGCATCAATTTGGCGTCTTCGCCGACGGCGAGCACCTTTTTGACGCCATCTTTGACATGATACGCCACTACCGAAGGTTCAGACAAAACGATCCCCTTGCCCTTGACGTAAACCAGCGTGTTGGCGGTGCCGAGGTCGATCGCCATATCTGACGAAAACAAACCACGGAATTGATCAAAAATGGACATGAGCGACGGGACCTTGCAAAAATTCGTTCTGGCCCATCGACTCTGACCGGGTGCGGGCTCTGCGGCTTATAAGCCGACGAGGCCCGAGACGAAAGGGGGGTTGACTAAAGGGGTGGCATGATGCCGCCGCCACGCTATGCTTTCCCAAGCAAAAGTGGAAGCGGGACGAGACAAATGCAGAAGATCCAAGTTATCGGCGTTCATCACATCACGCTTATGGGGGCAGATCGACAGACCAGTATCGATTTCTGGGAAGGTTTGTTGGGGATGCCATTTATATTTGACCAACCCAATCTGGACGACCCCAACGAAGGGCATCTTTATTTCGATCCCGGCGACGGGAGGTTGATCACTGTCTTTACCAACGAGAATCGCACGCCTGTACATAACCGTACCCCCACCGATGCCGGTTGCGTGCACCATCTGGCCTTCGAGGTGGATCGGGCGATGTTCGATCAGGCTCTCGAGCGCCTAAAGGATCGCGGCATCGGCAATTCGGGCATCAAGGACCGCGGCTTTATGCATTCTATCTATTTCAAAGACCCGTTGGGCTTTCTGATAGAGCTAGCGTGCTACGCCTTTATTCCCCCGCGCGGGTCTTCACATGCCGAGGTAATGCTTGAGGCACACAAGCTGCGCGTTGCGCGGGGTGATCATCACATCGAACGCCAGCATTTAGCTGATGCAACGATCATGATCGTGGAACGGTCGCAGCAATCGCTTTCGACCGATAGAACCCCTCGCGACCCGTACTGATACTGGTAGAGATCGCAAATCGGGAAGTCGGCATTGCCGGTGCGCCGAAGATGCTATTCGGCGTGGTCCCCAATCGCGCAAATACAACGGTACGAATGGGCGACACAATCTAGGAAAGACAGAAAATGACACAGCTCATGGACGTTGCGCGCAAAGCATTCAGCCCATTCGGACGGGTGAGGGTCGTTGATATTGGTGCAAACCCCATAGGAGGCGATGCACCTTATCAAGCGCTTATAGATAACGATATGTGTTCCTTGTACGGGTTTGAACCGCAACTGGAAGCTTATGAAAAGCTGCTGGATCTTGACCACCCCAATGCGACCTACGTGAACGCCGCCGTTGGCGACGGCAAGTCGCACAAGCTGCACATCTACCGGCAGGATGGGCTGTCGTCATTCTTTCCGCTCCGACAGGCAAATATCGACACGCTCAATTTTAGCGGTCACGAGCTGGTGCGCACGGTAGAGATACCTACCGTGCGTCTGGATGACATCAAGGAAATCGACAGGATCGACTTTCTCAAGATCGACACCCAAGGGGCGGAGCTTATGATCTTGAACAACGGCGAAACCAAGATGAAAGCCGCATTGGCGGTGCAGATCGAAATGCGCTTTCTACAGCTTTACGATGGCGAACCTGGTCTGGGAAAGCTGCTGGACTGGCTAAGCGTCCGCGAGTTTGAATTCCACAACCTGTTGGTGCTGACGCGGTTCATGCTGCGAGGCACGCGCCGCCCCGGTTTTAATCGCCGGATGAAGCATCAAGTAGGGGATGGCGACGGGCTATTTGTGCGCAGTCTTACAGCATTCGCCAATCTGGCCCCCGAGGAAATTGGCCGGTTAGGGGCTTTGGCGTGCGGGCTGGGTCAGTCGAACCTTGGGTTCTATTGCCTTTTAAGTCTGATAAAAGCGGGGCAGGTAGACCCCGCACTAGAGGCCGACATGGTCGCGGCGATCTTGGCATAGGGCGGGGATGCACGTTGCTGCACCCGCCCTATCCTGATGACTCAATCTTAGGGTTCAGCGGACGTCTTTATAGCTGATCTCGCGCTTGTCGGTGCCGCCTTTTTCGCGGCGCACCAACAGGCGGTTCAACGCGTGGATATATGCCCGAACCGAGGCCACTACAGTGTCAGTGTCCGCCGATTGCCCGGTCACGATACGCCCGTCTTCTTCCAGCCGGACTGATACGGTGGCTTGCGCATCCGTGCCCTCGGTTACTGCGTGCACTTGATAAAGCTGCAACCGCGCTGTGTGATCGACCAAGGCCTTGATGCAATTAAAAGATGCATCGACAGGGCCGTCGCCGGTTTGCGCGGTGGATTTTTCCACGCCATCGATGGTCAGGCGCATGTCCGCCCTTTGCGGCCCCTCGGTACCGCAGACTACGGTCATTGATTTCAGGACAATACGGTCGCTTTCCGGGTCGGTAGCCATACGCATCAATGCAACAAGGTCATCATCGTAGATTTCCTTTTTGCGATCCGCCAGTTCCTTGAACCGAACAAAGACATCCTTCAACTGGTTGTCGCCCAGCTCGAACCCGAGGTTTTCCAGCTTAGACCGCAGCGCGGCCCGACCCGAGTGCTTGCCCATAACAATATTGGTTTCGGTCAGGCCGACATCTTCGGGACGCATAATTTCGAAAGTTTCGGCGTTCTTCAGCATGCCGTCTTGGTGAATACCGCTTTCATGGGCAAAGGCGTTCTTGCCGACGATTGCTTTGTTAAATTGCACGGCAAACCCGCTGACGGCAGCTACGCGGCGCGAGATGTTCATCAGCTTGGTGCTGTCCACCTTGGTCTGGAACGGCATGATGTCATTGCGCACCTTCATCGCCATCACCACCTCTTCGAGTGCGGTGTTGCCAGCGCGTTCACCCAGCCCGTTGATGGTGCATTCGACTTGCCGCGCTCCTGCTTCGACGGCGGCCAGACTGTTGGCAGTCGCCATGCCAAGGTCGTTGTGGCAATGGGTGGCAAAGACGATTTCATCTGAACCGGGTACGTTCTCCAACAGTTTGCGGATCAACTCTGCGCTTTCACGCGGTGCTGTATAGCCGACGGTATCGGGAATATTGATAGTGGTCGCACCTGCCTTGATAGCGATTTCGACGACGCGATACAGGTAGTCCAATTCGGTGCGGGTCGCGTCCATCGGCGACCATTGCACGTTATCGCACAGATTGCGCGCGTGGGTCACTGTTTCGTGGATACGCTCGGCCATTTCGTCCATCGTCAGGTTGGGGATGGCGCGGTGCAACGGTGAGGTGCCGATAAACGTGTGTATGCGGGGCTGGGGTGCGTGTTTCACCGCCTCCCAACACCGGTCAATGTCGCCGGTTTGCGCACGTGCCAAGCCGCAGATCACTGAATTTTTCGACAACCGAGCGATCTCGCTTACGGCGGCGAAATCACCTTCTGAAGCAATGGGGAAGCCCGCTTCGATGATATCCACACCCATTTCGTCCAACAGCCCAGCGATTTCGATCTTTTCCGCATGGGTCATCGTCGCACCTGGGGACTGTTCGCCATCGCGCAACGTCGTGTCAAAGATCAAGACGCGGTCTTGTTTTGTCATATCTGTCATTTTTTGTGTTCTTTCGTTCTGCTGTAAATCCGTGGTGCGCGATACATCCCTCTGAGCGGGCGCACCGGATGGCACGCTCAGAGGCGGATTAGGAGCAGTAGGTTGGCACGCAAGGACGACGCGCAGCCACGCGGCAGGGTCGAATTATGATCGGCGTGTGTCATGGTGCCAAGTTATACCTCGCCAAATATAAATGGGAAGGGTTTTTTGCGAGTGAATCTTCGTGCGTCAAACGACCGGTGTTTTCACCTTGCGAACCGTTGCCCGCTGGCGCGAACACACCAAAGCAAGCCCGGCTTGGAGGGTGGGATTATCAGATGGCGGGTTTCTTGCTGCGCTTTTTATTCCGAAGCGGTCGATGGCTGCTCATTGACCTGCTGTGGCTGTTCGCTGTCGGGTTGTTTGTCTTGCTGCTGTAAAGCACCGTTTACCCATTCGCCGGTAACCGCTTCTCCAGAGCCATAGCGCATCGTGCCGGTGCCGTGGCGTTTGCCGGATTGGAACATGCCTTCATAGACATCGCTGTTGGAATAGGTCGCAGTGCCTTTGCCTTCGATTTGGCCCTTGCTCCATTGACCTTCGTAGACAAAGCCATCGGCCATCGTGATTTTGCCCGTGCCGTCGCGCAACCCGTCTTTAAACCCGCCGTTATACACAGTGCCATCTGGATAGGTCGCTGTGCCGGTACCGTCACGCTGACCGTCTTTCCAGGTGCCATTGTACTGATACCCGTCGGCATAGGTCATCACGCCCTCGCCATCGTTACGAGCATTTTTGAACCTGCCCTCATAGACTACCCCGTTGGGATAGGTCGCACGACCGTCGCCTTCGATGATCCCGTCAACCCATTGTCCGTCATAGGTAGAACCATCAGGATAGGTGATCTTGCCCTTGCCATTGGCAAGGTCGTTGCGGAAGGTGCCCT
>DRFG01000063.1 GCA_011050655.1 Roseobacter sp. | reverse complement strand
GGATTACATAATCATGAAGATCTATGAGACGCTCGCGCGGGGAAATTTTCCCAAAACGTATACAGGTAAAATTCTATTAGTAAGTTTCATTGGCGTTCACGTGCCAATGTTTGGTGCCGTCGCATATGTTCTGCTTGCCGATACCAAGCCCTTTCTTGAACAACTTGATGTTCTGAGCGCCATGCTTCTTGCAACATTGATAGGTACCGGCGGTACAATGTTTGTGATGAAAGAGCTTCTCGCACCGGTCCGCGCTGCCTCCGAAGCCGCCGACCTATATTTACGAAACCGACAAATTCCGCGGCTGCCGACCAAATACACCGATTCAGCGGGGGTGTTGATGTCGAGCGTTCAAGAATGTGTAACACGGCTGGATGCTAGCCTTTCTTTGACCGAAGGGCGGTATCACCAACTGGAACGGGATCATTCGGAACAGTTTAGAACATTGTCGGGGATGAAGCATGATTTTCGCACGCCCCTGACGCAAATTCTGGGTTTTGCCAGCTTGATGAAGGCCGAAGCCATCGGTCCAATTGGCAACACGACCTATCAGTCCTTTGTGCAAAAGATAGGAGCGTCCGGCCAGCAGCTCTTGGAGACCCTGAACTCGCTAATTGATTTGTCCGACAGCCAGTCCTTGTCACAAATTGGCCAAGATAGCGAACATCTAGATCTGGTGGCCCTCGCGCGTGATGCTGTGAATATCGAACATATGCACGCCGAGATGCGCAACGTCGAAGTAGAGGTCCGGGCACCTGCCGAGCTGGAATTGTTTACCGTCAAATCTGTGGCAAAAAACTTGACCGAGGCAATGCTCCACGCCGCTATTTCTATAACGCCTACTCATGGCGCAGTTAGTTTGGCGATAGAAGCTACCGAAACAGGTGCCTGTCTGTTGGTCGAAAGTTGTGGCGGTCAGCTATCATTGGAAGATGTGCCGCCAAAGTTGGCTACGGGTCTTGGTGGTCTGAAAAGTGGGGCAGGTACGTTGAGTGCGACACCTGAAAGCTCGACACCCATGACACTGCGTTTGTCTCTCATCGATACTCTTTGCCGTTCTGTCGGAGCTCAGATCAGGTTGACACAAACGGAGGGCGTATCGTTTTCGATGCATGTCGAACTTGATGCCGCCACGTCAGAAATGCTGAGCTTGGCGGCGTAGGCCAAAGTACACATATCACGAACGGTCCCGGAAGGGGCTGTTCGCCCAAGCGACGCATCAGTTCGACCTTAGCAGTCAAGAACGATATCCGTCAGTGGTCGACTTACACATGGCAAGATAAACCCCCGGTCGATTTCACGCTGCCTGATGCCCCCTTCATGTGCCATCGTGACTTCTCCGGAATGTTTAAAAATCTTGCATGTCCCGCACATCCCGCGGGCGCATGACGATGGGAGAGGCAGGCCAGCAGCCTTTACCGCGTTGAGGATCGTAGTTGTTTCGGCACAATCGAAAATCTTGCCCGTACGCGCGAATGAAATGCTTCGCATTGGAGTATCTGCTGCGGGCGTGATCTCAGCTTCCGGTGATGAAAAGTCAAAACTCTCTTCGCCGTACCGCTCCGGCGGCACCCCTGCGTCACGGGCCGCGGCCCGGACCATTTCCATAAAGGATTGCGGACCGCAGCATAAAACAGTGCTATCGGCTAGATCAGGTGCCAGACTGTTAAGCAACTCAGCCGACGGGCGCGATGCACTTGGCCCTCTTGTGGTGACTGGAACATAGGTAAGCTGCGGCAAGCGGCGGGATAACAGGGCAATTTCCTGCGCCGCAATCAGATCAGTTTCTGTGGGGGAAACATGGATCAGTGTGGCGTTAAGCTCAATGCCTCGGTCCGCAGCGGTTCGCAGCATGGAAAGAATTGGGGTAACACCGCTGCCTGCCGTGATCAGGGTGTATTTATCACCCGGCCAAGACACCGGACCAAACCGGCCCGATGGTCCGAATGCGAGTATGGTCGCCCCCGGTATTAACGTTTCATGGAGATGGGCCGAGCCGGCGCCCGCTTGGCGCTTGACGGAAATTTCGATGCCGCCATCACGTGAGGCCGATGAGGCGATGGTATAGCAGCGCTCTACCGTTCCTTGAGGTGTTTCGATTTGAAATGTCATGAACTGCCCAGGGTCATGTTCAATTCGGCTACCGTCTACTGGCGCCAGTAAAAATGTTCGGACGTCATGCGTTTCATCCCAGATGGCTTTGCATAGTAGCGGGGCCCAAGCTTCGGGTGGGAAACGCCGGCGACGGCGGGTTATCCAAGGTGCAGCGTCAATTACGGTCATGATGGCGTCTCGGCCGCGATCATGCGCTCTACATACCATGTGGTGAATTCGTCCAGAGCACGTTCGGTAAAGCGTGAATATGGTCCGGGGCGATACCCAGGCGACAATGCACCTTTGTGGGCCAGCGCAACGAGGTGGGCGTCTTCACGATTTGTCTGCTTCCAAACCGACGTAAGGTTCTCAAGGGTATAATCTTCGCCCTCGACCGCGTCACGGTTCACCAACCACTTTGTACGCACCAATGTCCGGTCCGGGGCAATTGGGAAGGCAGTGAAAATAACCGCGTGATCAGCCATCACATGGTTCCATGAATTGATCCCCCACAGGTGCACATCCCCTAGCCAAGGACGGTCTGTATCGCCAAGCGGAAGGGCGACGGCCGCACGGGTATCAGGGGTCTGACTTTCGCCCAGACCCGCGATGATCAGGCGCTGCGTGCGGAAATTGGTGGGCCATCCGACAGTGTGTTCAACTGCCTCATAGTCAAGTCCTTCTTTGTCCCAATGCGCCCCATGACGTGCATAGGCGTCCAACAACTCGTCGGCTTCGGCCTTTTCCGCATCGGTCAGCCCGTCAGGATCGTAACCAAAGTCGGCCGCGTGAAATGACAGGGACAGTTGGGGGTGATTGGATGCGCAATGATAACACTCCCTGTTGTTCTCGATGGTCAGTTTCCAATTACCTTCTTCAATGATGTCCTGCTCGAATGCGACCTTGGCATGGCGCAGATCGTACGGGGCAAGGCGTGGCTCCATCACGCGTTCTAGTTCATCAATGTCAGGTGGTGGAGTTTGAGACAGGCAAACATATAGGATGCCGCCTATATCCTTGAGCGAGACAGGCGTGAGATGGTGCAGATCACGGTCAAAATCGACACCCATATGGGGGGCCAACGCCAGCGAACCGTTCAAATCATATGTCCACTGATGATAGGGGCACACCAATTTCCCGACAACCGATCGCCCGGGAGCG
>DRFG01000062.1 GCA_011050655.1 Roseobacter sp. | reverse complement strand
TATTGGCGCGCGCCCGGAGACTTGGGCATCCCACCGGATTTTAACTGGGCTAAGTCCGAGAACCTTGCCGATGTCGCGATCGAGTGGCCCGCGCCAACTGTATTTCGCGAAAAGAACCTGACGACCATCGGCTATAAAGAACACGTGATTTTACCGTTGCTGATCAATGTTGTCGAAAAAGACGTTCCGGTAACTTTGGCCGCCACTGTCAGCTTGGGCGTATGTAGCGATATCTGCGTGCCAGCCACGCTTAATTTGAACGCGTTGATCGATACTAAAACCACCCGAGCCGACCCAGAAATCGCAGCTTCGCTTGCTCAACGCCCGTTTTCCGCCAAAGAGGCCCAGGTGAGCAAGGCCACCTGTAACCTTAGTTTGAAGGACGGTAGTTTCGAACTGGTTACGGCCATCACCCTGCCCCATACGGGTGGGCAAGAGTTTGTTGTTATCGAGCCGGGGCAATCCGATCTTTGGATAAGCGAGACAGATACCAGTCGTGAAGGAGGTATTCTGCGGGCACGCGCGGATATTGCCCACGTCAAAGACGAAACTGTGGCATTGGACCGCTCGCAAATTCGGATCACCGTATTGGGCAGCAACCAATCCGTCGACATCCGCGGCTGTACGTCGGGTTGATCAGCCCAGTTTCTTGCGTCGTGAAAGGCCATAAACGATGACGCCTATCAAATAGCCCCCCAAAGCAATGATGGCGGCACCAGCAACGAAAGCCAACAGCGCAGCATTTAACGGGGCCAACTTTGCAAGCTGGGGTGTGGCCATAACCAAGCCCGCATACAGCGACCCGTTGAACGCAACCCATCCCAACGTGATTGCAGCCCATGCAAACATCGCCCCCCAAAGCGCGATCAAGCCAAGCTTCAAACCCCGTGCCCGCGAACGAATGCCGCGTCGCATTGCGCGGATTTGCCGTTGGATATCGTGCTGCGCCGCTATCAGCGCAGGCACGACAAGCAGCACAAGAAACATCCCAAAGCCCAAGCCGTAGACAAGCGTAATGACGGTAGGTTTTAAAAACTGCGCCTGCTGGCTTTGTTCATAGAGCAGTGGTGCCATCCCCAGCACCGTTGTCATCGTGGTCAGCATGACCGGGCGCAGGCGGTCGGCCGCACCGTCTATGATTGATGGGAACACCCCACGCGTTGCGCCGTATTCGTCTATTGTGCCAACCAACACTATGGAATCGTTTATGATAATACCGGTCATTCCCAGCAGCCCCACGACCGTGAACATGCTGAGCGGCACATCCCATAACGCATGGCCATAGATGGTACCGACCAACCCGAACGGTATCACCGCCATGACCACCATCGGCCTGACCCAACTACTAAAAACCCAAGCCAGCACCAGATAGATGCCAGTGAGTACTAAAATCAGCCCCGTCAGCGCATCCGACAGGAAAGTATCCTCTTGTTCGCTTAGACCGCCAATACGGAATTCGACTTGGCGCTCGGACGCGATACGCGGCAGAATTTCTTCCTGCATCGCCTTGGTGATCTCTGCCGCGCGTGCAGGATCGTCCTCCGAGATATCGCCCGTGACTGAAATCAATCGGATACCGTTTTCGCGTCGCACCGTGCTAAATCCCGTTCGCCGCTCTACACTCACGATGTCGGCCAGTGGCACATATTGTCCAGCGGGGGTGCGCATCTGGGTCCTATCCAGAAAATCTGCCGTCAGCTCGCCTTGAGGCAGTTCCACCCGGACTGTGGCAGAGCGCGGACCATCAGGATAGGTCGCCGCTTCGATGCCGCCAAGTCGGCTGCGCAGCACCCGGCCCAATGTATCTATAGTAAACCCCAACGCCTGCCCCTGTGGGGTCAGGTCAAGAATAAGCTCTTCCTTATCATAGGCCAGATTATCCTGTACGGCGCTTACTTCGGGATATTGCCGCAGTGCATTTTGCAAATCTTCCGATGCTGCCTTTAGCGCATCCGTATCCGCGCCATAGAACTGCACGTCCAGTGCATCTCCACCCGGCCCCGACCGCCACCCCCGAAAACTGACAGTTTCAGCCAACGGGTGGTTCACGACGGCATCTTGCAATTCACCCACAAAGGCAAAGCTGGAATATGGGCGCAAATCCGCGTCGATCAGTTCGATCGAAATCCCCCCCAGCAAGTCTTCGTCCTTGCTGTCCGCTCCCTCAAGCCCGTGGCCGGCGTTTGCTCCGATCTGGGCGATCACGTAATCAATCGGGTTGGTGCCATAACGTTCTGCATATTCAGCCCCCAATGCTTCGGTAGCGCGTTGCATTTCGCGCATCATCGCGAGCGTATCGGCCCGGGTGGCACCTTCAACCATGGCAAAGTTGCCGGTAACCGACCCGCGTTCAGGGGCGTTGAAAAACCGCCATTGCACATCGCCCTGAATGAACAAGGCAATCTGAGAAGCCAACACCGCGACAACCCCGGCCAGCACAACGTAGCGCGCCCGTATCACCCCCGCCATGAAAGGCCGGAAAAGCTTCTCTCGGGCCCACAGAAAACCCCGGTTAACGGTGCGGCTTGGCCAATCGTACCAGCGTTGTTTTGCCCCGGCTGCCATCGCGTGCGCCATGTGGTTGGGCAACACTAGAAAACATTCGACCAAAGACGCGGTTAACACTGCAATCACGGTCAAAGGAATATCGCTGATCAAGCTGCCAAATCGCCCGCCTACGGCCAACAACCCAAAAAATGCGATGATTGTCGTCAAGGTTGCTGCAAATACCGGCATCGCCATGCGCCGGGCCGCGTTTTCCGCAGCAAGCATAGGCGGCTCACCAAGCTCTTTATGGCGATAGTCAGCGTGCTCGCCTACCACGATCGCATCGTCCACAACGATGCCCAAAGTGATAATCAAGCCAAAGAGCGAGATCATATTGATCGTTATGCCGCCTGCGTACATCAACGCAATCGCGGCGGCCATCGAAACTGGAATACCCGCCGCAACCCAAAAGGCAGTTCGGGCATTCAAGAACAGGAACAGTAGCCCGACAACCAACGCCAACCCCATCAATCCGTTATCGATCAGCAGATCAAGCCGACCTGTGATCGCTTCGGCGCGGGTTCGGATGAGATCGATACGCACCCCTTTAGGCAGCATTACGACCATATCAGCGACTACGCGTTCGACGCTGTGTTGAATACCAATCGCGTCTCCGCCATCGGACCGGTCGATGCGCACGGAAATCGCAGGGTTGTTGCCGACAAAGAATCCGACTTCGCGGTCGGTGCTCTTTTCGATTACACGTGCCACATCACCCACAGTCACCGACGACCCGTCGGAGTTGGTGCGCAACACGACCCCAGCCAATGCCGCGGCGCTTCGCTTGGCTGTGCCGGTCCGGACCCGCGCATTGGCCCCTGTGACATCGCCGGCGGGGCTGGCGTCGACCTCGGCTGCAATAACTGCGGCAATCTCAGCCATGGTAATGTCATAGCTGATCAGCTTGGTTGACGGCACTTCAATCAAAGTTTCGGGCGATGCGATGCCCTGAATTGTGCTGCGTGTGACGCCAGCGGCGAACAATCGCGTGACCAGTTCGTCTGCGAAACGCCCCAATTGTTCGGCGCTGATCGGGCCCGTAAGGACCACGTCCGTTACACGGTCACGCCAAACACCACGTCGCACGATTGGATCTTCGGCATCATCTGGTAACGTGGTGACGGCGTCCACGGCGGTTTGTACATCGGCCGCAGCGCGGGCCATATCCCAGTCCGGTTCGAAATCAAGCGTTATGCTAGCACGCCCCTCACGCGATGCCGCGACCGACCCTTCAACCCCTTCCACAGCCAACAACACCGGTTCAAGCACCTGCACAATGGCGCTGTCGACGTCTTCGGCCCCTGCACCGTCCCATGCCGTAACAACCGATACCGTATCGATCACCACATCTGGAAAAAACTGCGCCCGCATATTGGGAGCAGCGGCGACACCGCATACCAGCAAGACCACCAGCAACAGATTGGCCGCAGTTTTATGCCGCGTAAAATACGACAGAAGCCCGCCAGTTGTTTGTGAAATGCTGCGCGTCATGGCCTAGCCTCCCATCCGGCTCTCGATCCGCTCAATCATCTTTGCAGGTACCTCGGGTTCCGCCAGCTTTGCCAACACCCGCGCTTTCGCTTCCTGGGGCATACGGTCATTGGCCTCAACGAACGCGACCAATTTGGCACGCCGTTCTTCTGTCAGCGCGATCATGCTGGCACCGTCAGCCTGTTCAGGGTCGGCCCCGGACCGCAACGGTTTGACCGCAATTCCCGCGCCCAGCAACGGCGACTGCGCTTCGACCACATCACGCCCCTCAATCTTTCCACGCACCAGAACTTCATCACCGACACGGCGCAAAACCTCTACGGATTCCGCTTCAAGCCGGTTCTGCGCATCAAGGACCAACACACGCCCCTGCGCATCCAGCGCCGAGCTTGGCAGACGGATAACATCGGCCAACGCAGGTTCGCGGACATGAACAGTCACGAAATCTCCGGGTTTGAACCCAGCGGCATGGGTGAGAGAGGCGAAAATCAATCGCCCGCTGGCACCCTCACCCGCCGCCGCCCCGGCACGGGTGATCTGGCCTTCGGCCTCAAGGTCGATACCGGCTACGTCCAATGTCGCGGATATCTGTGCCTTAATCAAAGCGCCGTGTTCATCGATCAAACGCGCGTATTGTGCTGTCGACACGCGAAAGGACACCTCTAGGTTATCGGGGTCGATAAGTTCAGCTAGCCGTTCGTTGGCAGAAACCAGCCGCCCTTCGACCACACTGGTGTCACTCAGCGCTCCGTCGAACGGCGCGGTGATCGTGGTTTCTTCCAGCCGCCTTTGCGCCTCATCCAACGCGATCTTGGCATTTGAAACCAAGCTCACCGCCTGTTCGATCCGCGCCTCGGACTGCGTGACTATCTGCCGCCGTGCCAACACCGCTTGACGCGCACTGGACGCCGCCAATTCTGCAGTTTCCGTCGCAGTTGCGGTGCCGACGCCTCTATCAGCCAGGTCACTTTGACGCTCGAATGCCCGTGTCCGAAGTGCCGCCTGTTCCTCTGCCGCTGTTTGCTCATCACGCGCCAGTTCCAGTGCACGCGCGGCATCACGCCCTTCGGCTTCGGCATCGTGTACGGCGCTTTCCGCCCGGGCCACAGTCGCATGCGCATCGGCGCGATCCAGGCGTACCAACACCTGCCCCTCCTTCACGGTACCCCCAACTTCGAACCCAGGAGCAAGTTCAATCACGCGCCCCCCAACGGCCGCGCGCAGTTCTAGCCTGCGGCGGCTCTGGACCGCGCCAAAGCTTTCCAACACCGGTGTTTCGGTGCCAGCCCTTGCTTGCACGACATTCACCGAAAATACCCGTTCACGAGGTGCGCGAACCTCGGGTGCGTCGGCCAAACGGTTTTGCACCGCGCCGCCGATCATATCAGCCGCGAAGAACAATAATCCCATTGCAGTGGCAGCCAGAAACAGGCCGATCATGCTTTGCCTTAGAAATCGCATGTTTTTCCAATCCCACTCGTACCGTAAGCAAAGCGCGGCTTCTTGCGTCGCGCCACCTTGCCGCAGGTTTAATACGCGTACATCGTCGACTTCCGTCGGAGACGGCGCGTCAAATCAGATATTTACTTCCGACGCTGGTGTTCGTCCAACCGGGGCATAATTTCGACGAAGTTGCAGGGCCGGTGCCGATAATCAAGCTGTTTGACCAAAATTTCATCCCACGCATCTTTGCAGGCACCGGGCGACCCCGGCAGAGCGAATAAATATGTGCCCTGTGCCACCCCAGCGGTTGCCCGGCTTTGTACCGCGGATGTCCCGATTTTTTGCATCGACACGATGGTAAAGATGGTGCCAAATGCGTCGATTTCTTTCTCATACACGTCCCTATGTGCCTCGACTGTCACATCGCGCCCTGTCAGGCCAGTACCGCCCGTACTGATCACGACATCTATACCAGGGTCAGCACACCACGCCCGCAATTGATCGGCAATTTGCTGCCGCTCATCCTGGATAATTGCCCGTTGAACCAAAGTATGCCCGGCGTCTGCAACCCGTGCGACCAATACGTCGCCTGATCTGTCATCGGCCAGACTACGGGTGTCCGACACAGTCAGAACGGCGATGCGCACCGGGATAAACTCAAGACTTTCATCGATCCTGCTCATGTGCGCTCCAATACTGCCAACCGCGCGGCCAAGGCCACAAATATACCACTGCTAATCAAACGCAGTGCCCGCCCCCCATGTGTCAGTCTGCGGCCCAAACCGCTGGCAAAAATACCGACCAAGGCGTTGATAATGAACCCACCTAGCGACAAAACGAAACCGAACACTAGAAACTGAAACAAAACCGGTCCTGCCTCGGGCACCACGAACTGCGGGACGAACGCCAATACAAACAAGATTACCTTGGGGTTCGTCAAATTCACGATTAATCCGCTGCGGAACGCCGATTTAGGCGCGATCTTTACCGCTTGCGCAGTCGCATTGCTCCTCCATGTTTGAACCGCGAGCCACAGCAAATATGCAACCCCGATCCAACGGATTACATCAAAGGCCCATGGGAGCGCCGATACCACTGCACCCAACCCCAACCCCGCCAATGTAACATGGATCATGCCACCTAACGAAATGCCTGCGCTGGCCGCGACCGATGCCCTTGGGCCAAAGCGCACGCCCTGACCTAAGCAAAACATCATATCGGCCCCCGGCGTCAGATTCAGCGCAAGCGCCGCCGGGACAAATGCCAAAACCGTGATCGGGTCAACCATGCGAAAGCCTCGCCTTCAACGATAAAAGATCTGCCCAAGTCTCCCGTTTGAACTCCGGGCTACGCAACAGATGAGCCGGGTGAAACATCGGCAAAGCAGGAATACCCCCTGCTTGGGTCCATTGCCCTCGCAGCCGGGCAATACCCCGCTTGCCCAGCAAAACTTGCAACGCACCGTTTCCCGCAAGAACTAGAACCTCGGGTTGGGCCAAGGCGATATGGCGCATCAAGAATGG
>DRFG01000061.1 GCA_011050655.1 Roseobacter sp. | reverse complement strand
TCGAAACAGGATCGACGAACGTCTAAAGATGTAGCTTTATCTCGGCTGACTGCCACCGTTATCGGCGTAAAATGTACAATTGCAAATGACAATCGTGCTCCAATGGCGATGGCCGCGTAAGCGACCGGAACTATTGAAACTTAAGCCCTTGCGTTTAGCGACGTAAGGCGGGGTTCGCAGGTACCTGGCAACAGAAACCTGCACTTTTCCCCATCCTAGATAGCGTGGCGATTTTATATAACGTTAGGGTTCAATATTTAGCGCACCCATCTTGTTCTTCCTCGAAATCGACGGAAATAAAGCATTTGTCCATCTAAAGAGATAAATGCCTTCGGCGAGGATTTAGGACCATTTGGAATTGTCGGCCATGGCCACGTCCCAAGATTGGCAAATATATGAACGCCAGGTTGCTAATTTCGGTGAGCATTACATGAGCCTTGTCGCGTAAGAGCAATTTTTTTCAGCTAAATTAGCGCTCATTAGTAATGCGACGCGGTGATGGCTGCAATGCGATCTATAGGTGTTTCGGCCACTGCATCATAAGAGATTCGAAATCTCGTGCTATAATTCTTCACCCCCCTTTTCACCGTTGTGAAATGACGTATGCTAACCTTGTCCAAATGGGGTTGGAGAACTAAGAATGAGCCGAAGCATTGAGTATGGCAATCTGATGCACGATGCCATGCGCGGGTTGATCCGCCAGGTTTTGCTTGATGTGGCTGCGCATGGTTTGCCTGGCAGCCATCATTTTTTCATCTCCTTTGATACATCCCACCCTGACGCGGAACTGGCAGACTGGTTGTCTGACCGCTATCCTGGTGAAATGACCGTTGTGATTCAACATTGGTACGATAAACTTGAGGTCGGTGAGGAAGGCTTTTCTATCACCCTGAACTTTGGCGACGCACCCGAACCGATGTATATCCCCTATGATGCGATCCGCACCTTTGTAGATCCGTCTGTGGAATTCGGGCTCAAGTTTGAGCAGCAAGAAAGCAGTGCCGAGGCAGACGCGCCGTTATTGCAAGAAGATGAGAGCGAGCTGGAAGTCCCCGAAGATGCGCCAAAAGCCGCCGAAATCGTTTCCCTGGACAGTTTTCGCAAATAGGCGTCAAGTTCAGCCCGGATTGGTCATGAATTGGCCCCAAAGCGCAATTGCGCCGCGCCATCGTGCGGGTTAAACCCTGATCCAATGCAAGCCCAAGATCAGGAGTCGCCTCATGGCCGATACCCGTACAGAAACCGATAGCTTTGGCCCCTTGGAAGTGCCGTCCGACAAGTATTGGGGCGCTCAGACCCAGCGGTCGATCATCAATTTTCCGATCGGTTGGGAGAAGCAGCCTGTTCCGATCATCCGTGCCTTAGGCGTGGTGAAGAAAGCCTGTGCGATGGAGAACCTAAAACAGGGTAATCTTGAACGCGATGTAGCCGATGCCATCGTCGCGGCTGCGACCGAGGTGATTGACGGCAAGTTTGACGACAACTTCCCACTGGTGGTGTGGCAGACCGGTTCCGGCACCCAATCAAATATGAACGCAAACGAAGTCATTTCAAACCGCGCAATCGAGATGTTGGGCGGCGAGATGGGGTCGAAGACCCCTGTTCACCCCAACGACCATTGCAACATGGGTCAGTCTTCGAACGACACGTTTCCGACTGCCATGCATGTGGCTATCGCGATGCAGACACGCGACGTGTTGATCCCCGGCTTGCAAAAACTTCACGATGCACTTGCTGTCAAATCCGAAGAATTCAAGGAAATCATCAAGATCGGTCGCACCCATACCCAAGACGCGACACCGCTGACCCTGGGTCAGGAATTTTCAGGCTATACGCATCAGGTCAAGAAAGGCATCGAACGCGTACAGACCTGCCTTCCGGATATATACGAGCTGGCGCAGGGTGGCACCGCTGTGGGCACCGGCCTAAACACTAAAAAGGGTTGGGCCGAGGCGGTCGCGGGACACATGTCTGAAATCACCGGTCTGCCGTTTGTCACTGCCCCAAACAAGTTTGAATCCTTGGCGGCACATGATGCAATGGTGATGTTCTCGGGCGCCTTGAAAACTGTCGCCGCATCGTTGTTCAAGATCGCCAACGACATGCGGCTTCTCGGCTCTGGTCCGCGGTCGGGTTTGGGCGAACTGATCCTGCCCGAAAACGAGCCTGGATCGTCAATAATGCCAGGTAAAGTAAACCCAACTCAAGCCGAAGCGCTGACCATGGTCTGCGCCCACGTGATGGGCAATGACGCCGCCGTGGGCTTTGCCGGATCGCAAGGCCACTTTGAACTCAACGTTTATAACCCGATGATGAGCTATAACGTCCTGCAATCCATGCAGCTTTTAGGTGACAGTGCATCGGCATTTACCGATAATATGGTCGTCGGCACAAAGGCAAACGAGGCGAGGATTGACAAGTTGATGAAGGAAAGCCTGATGCTGGTTACAGCACTGGCCCCGACGATTGGCTATGACAATGCCACAAAAGTTGCCAAGACGGCCCACAAAAACGGCACGACCCTTAAGGAAGAAGCAATCGCCTTGGGCTTTGTCGATGCCGAAACATTCGACCGCGTGGTGCGGCCGGAGCAAATGATCGGACCAAAAGAATGAGCGCCCCTACTAATCTGAACAAGGTAAAGAAAGAGCGGAACCGCGCCTCGCGCAAGGCCCGCGCTGATGATAACGCGGTCCAGTTCGGCCAAAGCAAAGCACAAAAAGACGTGCTTAAGGCGAGGGCCGAACAGATTGCCCGCAATCTGGAAGCGCATAAGCGCGAAAAATGAGCGCGCGCCCCGTTAAACATTCGGTGACCCTTAGGGGTCACCGTACATCTATTTCACTGGAAGATGCCTTCTGGCAGGAATTACGAGATCTGGCCCGGCAAAAGGCAATGCCGATCAACGCCTTGGTCTCACAGATCGACGCAGAACGCGGCGTCGAGGCCGGACTGGCATCAGCGATCCGTGTTTATGTGCTTCAGGCGCTAAAAGAGCTCCAAGTCTCTAGTGACTAGGCGATGCAGCGCCATCGCACCTTGCCCCTAGCACGAAACAATCAACACCCTTGGGTAACAGATTACGTGGCACGATGATCCGCCCCCGACACGATTGTCGGGAGCAGTCTTTTTCAGTTTACCACTTCTTACATTGCGCGCCCTAACAGGTTACGCAACGGAGGCGTTATAAATCTTGGTGATGTTCTTGCCCAAAGCTGTGTTGAACTCGGCGTCTGACATCTTGACATTAAGCCCTTCCGTCAATGCGCGAGAAAAGCTGGCGATCATCTTGGGATTCTGGTTTAGACGGGTACAGGCCACATCGGTCGAATATCCACCGGAAAGCGCCACTACACGCAGCACATTGGGATGATCGGCAAGACTTGCGTAATGCCCGGAAACTTCTGGAAGCGTCAGCTTTAACATTACCAGTTCATTTTTCGGCAAAGTGGCTAGGTGTTTCTCAAGCTCTGCCTTCAGAATCGCTTCACACTCTGCCTTGCTGTCAGAATGAATATTCACCTCGGGTTCGATAATCGGCACTAGCCCTGCATCGCACACCGCTTTGGCGACAGCGAATTGCTGTGCCACAGCCGACGCGATACCTTCGGCATTTGCCCCATGAATGACAGACCGTTCTTTAGTGCCAAAGATACCGGCAGCCTTGGCACGTTTCAGCAACGAGTCAAGATCGGGCATCGGTTTAAGCAACTGCACGCCGTTTACTTCGTCCTCCAACCCTTTGTCTATTTTTAGAAAAGGCACGACACCCCGGTCATCCCACAACAGATCGGCCACTGGCTTCCCATTGATCGTATCGTCCATAGTGCGTTCAAACAAAATCGCACCAAGGATTTTGTCGCTGGTAAAATCATCTGCCAGGATAATCCGTGCGCGCATATCATGCATGGCCTTGAACATTTCGGCATCGCCTGAATAGTCCGACGGCTCGACACCATAAAGGCTTAGTGCCTTGGGTGTCGACCCACCCGACTGATCCAGAGCAGCCACAAAGCCCTTGCCGTTCTTCATCTGTGTGCGTTGTGCGTCTGTCGTGCTCATGATCCTGTTGGCCCTTTTTGATTCCGTTGCGTGACCGTTTAACCTATCTGTACGCACGATGATATATCGTTAGCGTCGGACAAGACGCAGCCAAATGCCATCTTTTGACCGCACAGTCAGATGGGCAACGGGAATGGGCACCCGGCCCTCGATCGGTTCAACCTTAAAATCTCGCAATAGCCTTGAAAGCAGCAAGGGGCCCTCGACCATGGCGAAACCGGCACCGGGGCACACGCGGGCACCGGCGCTGAAGGGCAGATACGCCTCGCGCTGGCACTTTTGACCGTTTTCGGTATGCCAGCGATCTGGGTCAAAGCTGTCGGGGTTATCCCAAAGCCGTTCGTGCCGGTGCAAATGCCAAGGACTGATAACCAGTTGCGAACCGACCTTCACATTCCGGTCGCGAAACCGCTCAGGGCAGCTCGCTTCTCTGACCATCATTGGGACAGGAGGATATAATCGCAATGCCTCGCGGAAGACGTCCCGGCTTAGCCGCAGCTTTGACATGACTGCGAAATCGCACGTTTCGATCTGTTGTGCCTCATCGGCTAAGCGATCTTGCCAGTCGGGGTGCGTCGCCAAAAGATAAAGCGCCCATGCCAAAGTCGAGGCGCTTGTTTCGTGTCCCGCCAAAAAGAAAATAGCCACCTGGTCAACCATTTCTTCGGTGGTAAAGGCACCGCCTTCCACTGGGTCGACCGTCGTCATTATCTTGGTAGCCAAATCCAGCGGGGCAGTTCCGGCGTCGATCTCTACCATACGTTGGGTTGTCAAATCGGTGATTAACCGTCTGATCAACGCCGCGCTGCGCTTGGTGTCGCGGCGAAACAATCGCGGCAACCAACGCGGTAGCGGTATGAACGCCGCAATGTTCAGTATCGGCTGGCTGCGTTGGTAGGTTTTGAATTCGTCGAACACCTCGTGTGCGACATGGTGATCTATAGGAATCGAAAACAGCGTGCGGAAAATCACGTCAGCGGCCGCATGGCTGGACTCCGCTTCGATCTCGACGTCTTGATCCGTCAGATCCTCGAACCGTTTGGCCATCGCCTCGGCAGCGTCCCACATCGCGGGAAAGGTTTCGCGCAGACGCCCGCCTTCAAATGCGGGGTCGATGATCCTGCGTTGCCGTTTCCAGACCGCGCCGTTGGTCAAAAATACCGAACGACCCAACAAAGGTCGAAGCCCTTCGCCGATCCGGTCGGATTTCGGAAAGTCATCGGGCCGCTCCTTTAGCACAGTTTTGATCAGCTCTGGCTGATTGATTAGATAGCTGCGGAAAAATGGCGTCTTAAATTCCGCCATCCAAGCGCGATACAGCCGCGCAGGTTGCGCCGATAAGATGTCTTGTCGAAACAGCCGGGCATAGCGCCACAGCGATACCTTGTCGGGACGGCTGTCAGGTTTGGGCGGTAGCGTCATGGCGCAGTCGAGGTGAACTTGTTCACCGGTTTGACCACGCGTGAACGCGATGCGGGGCGGCCGGCATAGCGCTCTGACAAACTGTGCGGACCCGCGGTAATCTGGAAATAATCATAGTCTTTGGGCATGTCGAAAGCACAAAGATATTGAAAATGCAGTCTGAAAAATCGCCAGCGAAGCGCCCGCCACCGTGCAGGGCTTAACGATTGGGTGAAAGCGGCAGAAAACACCAACGGCCAACGTTTGCCTTCGGGTGCGACACCTGAAACAGCGACCGGGTCACACAGGGCGAATGCGCATCCATCACCCGGCGCGGTCACATCAACCCAGCAGAATTCCTCACGCTGTGAAAGATATCGCAGATCGGCCCGCAAACGATGAGCATCGCGCAGGAAAGACACCATCGGCACGACCTGCCCCAAAGTCAGGAATGCCAACGTCGGCCCCTCCTGCGGGACCCTGCCCGCACGGATCAAATCCGCCAGTATCGACACTGCCAGATGGGCACCTGACGAATGACCGACGACCAACACTTCGTCTACATTCGATGTCAACGCCTTGGCGATCGCATCGCCGAACTCGTCTATCCTGGTCTCTAGCTCAGGGGGGTATGCGCCTCGGGTTGCCGCACCAAATGCGTAATCATGCATCAGATAGTAAGCGAAAAATTTGCCGTCCTTCTTTTTAAACCATTTCAGGATGTACCAGCCAGTAACCACGCCAAGCGCCCCAGCGATACCTTTGAACCACGGTGGTCCCCAAAAGTAGGTAACCGCTTCGTAGACCAGCAGGCCCGACACGAAGGCCACCAACAACTGCAAGAGCAGCATCCCGACAGGATAGAGTGCCGCAATGACCGGCCCCTTGCGTAGCTGCATCAGCCGCCACAGCGCCCCGGATGCGATATACACCCATGCGGTTTGAACCAGTTGCCTGTAAGTTGCCAAAATTGAATTGCTCATCGAAATGCGTACGATGTCGGACCAGACTAGCACTTCGACCTGCGCATCGACGTCCGCACCATCTATATGCGATGTGACGCGCCAGCCGTAATTTCCCTTGGTGGTTTTTGGTTTCAGGCCAATCTGATAATCGGAAATACGGGCCTGTTCAGCGCCTTCCTTGCGATAAAGCTCGCGGTATCGGCGTGGGTGTATAGGGTCGTACCCGGGGATGTAAAACACCTGGCGGGTTCTGACTGTCTGTTCAAAATTTTCGGCCATCTTACACCTGCGTTTGAGCCGACATTAGACATTATTTAGGGCAAGAGTAAGGCGCCTAACCCAAGTATCCCAAAGCGGGAAAACTCTCTAGTAGCCAAAAGGAAAACGTGGAAAAAGCCCCGCTAAAAAGAGCCAGCCCAACGAGAACCAGCAACACCCCCATGCCGCGTTCGATGGCTTTCGTAAATGGTTTTATCCGGGTCATCAGGCGCGTGGCCCGAGTAATGAACATCGCCACAAGAAGAAACGGGACGCCCAGACCTGCGGCATACACACCCAACAGCAACGTTCCCCGCACCACGGACGCTTCGGAAGCGGCCAGTGAAAGGATCGCACCAAGCTGTGGGCCAATGCACGGGGTCCAGCCAAACGCGAAAGCGAGCCCCAAAACGTAGGCCCCAAATAACGTCCCGCCTTGGTCGCCTGCGTCCACTCTAGCCTCTTGGTCAAGAAACGGGATGCGGAACAAACCTATGAAATGGAGCCCGAAAATGAATACGATCACCCCAGACATGCGAGCGAAGGCGACCTGATACTGCAAAAAGAACGCTCCGAACAATGATGCGGTGAAGCCCAGTATCAAAAACACCGTGCTTAACCCCATGACGAAAAAGAGCGCTGTTAGGACAGCTTTGCGCCGTGCATGGCTGACCGACGACATGTCGGTCAATGACACCCCGCTCATATAGGCGAGGTAAGGAGGAACGATAGGCAACACACAAGGGCTCAGAAAGCTGACAACTCCCGCCGCAAGAGCGATAAAGATTGCAGGTAACAAACCCGCGTCGATGATTTCAAAACCGAACATGGTCGAAGCCTTAGCGCGCTTTTTGGGTCGCGTCACGCCGTGACCGGGGTGCCCTATCGCACAAGGTTGTGGACGTCCTGAAACATGTGTCTTATTGGAGAGAAATGCACGATATATATACCCTTGATGCCACCGGGCTGCTGTGCCCCCTCCCCGTTCTAAAGGCCCGTAAACGCTTGCAAGCATTAAAATCGGGTGAAGAATTGACGGTTCAGGCTGACGACCCTGCCGCAATCATCGACATGCCACATTTCTGCATGGAATCGGGCCACGAACTGGTCAGAACTGATTTAGACAGTGCCCCGCAAATTTATATAATCCGTAAAAAATAGCGCGCTGGTTCGGGAAGAATAGACGAGAAAAAAGGGCAGGTCTTGCGGCCTGCCCTTTTTATTATTGCTTGTCCGGAAGAATTACCCCCCGAGAGACCACCAGCCGCGACGTTTCGGCTTAGCTGGCTTTTCCGAAATCTGTTCAGCTGCGGGGGCGACCCCCGGCTGCGGAATTTCAGTTAATGGTGGTTCCGGCCTTATCTCTTGAGCAGGTGGAATCTCAGTTGGTGTCGAATCCGGCATCTCGACAGGTGTCGAAGGTTGCTCAATCTCGGCAGGTGCCGGTGCTGGCACTGGCATCGGCTCCTTTGAAGGCTCGGGCGTCGGCTCTGGCTTGACTTCCGGTTCCGGGGTCTCCGAAGGCTGGATTTCTGGCTCGGGCTTTTCGACAGGCTTTGGCTGCTCGACAGGTTCCGGTTTCTCGACCGGCTGGCTGTCGGGTTCGGGTTGGTCCGAATCCACCTGTGCGGCGACGACCTTGGGCTTGCGAGTACGCGCCCGTTTGGGCCGCGGGGTGGCTTTGGCGGGGGCGTCATCTTCCGCTTCTGCTGTGACCACGGCATCTGCATCCGGCGTCGCTTCTGTCACAGCATCAGCCTTGGGCTTGCGGGTACGGCTGCGGGTCCGTTTCGGTTTGTCCGCAGGCTTTTCCGCGTCGTCAGAGGCTTCTTCTGAGTTTGCAGCGTCAACTACGGCGTCAGTAACGGTATCGGATGACTTTGCATCTTCCGATACAGAGTCGTCGTCGTTGCTGTTTTCCTCATTGCCATTATCGTCACCGTTGGACTTGCCACCCCGCCGCCGCCGGCGCCGACGACGCCGCTTGGGCTTGCCTTCGGCATCATTCTCATCTTCGTTGCCAGCATCGTTTTGCTTGTCAGCATTGTCATTTTGGCCATTGCTACGGTTGGCTTCCGCTTCATCTGCTACTTCGTCTGCGATATCGTCATTATCAATCTGGTCGATCTCGTCCATGATCGAAGTGTCGACCGAAACAACGTGTTCTACCACGGTCACAACACGCGTTGCCGTCTTGAACTTCTCAAGACTAAAGTCAGGGCTCACCAAGGTGGGATCACCTTCGATCCGAACCGACATGCCATAACGGCCTTCGATATGGGCGATGTGTTCACGTTTCTGGTTCATCAAGAAGTTAGAGATGCCCACGGGTGCCGTGATCAAGACCTCACGAGACCTCTTACGGGTGCCCTCCTCTTCGATCTGGCGCAGAATGGACAGCGCAAGGTTATCATCCGAACGGATCAGCCCGGTACCATGGCAGGCGTGACAAGGCTGTGTTGTAGCCTCGATCATTCCGGGACGCAGGCGTTGGCGCGACATCTCCATCAACCCAAAACCGGAAATGCGGCCGACTTGGATACGGGCGCGGTCGGTCTTGAGTTTTTCCTTCATCAGCTTTTCGACGGCCACGTTGTTGCGACGTTCGTCCATGTCGATGAAGTCAATAACGATCAGGCCCGCCAAATCGCGCAGACGCAACTGACGCGCAACCTCGGCGGCGGCCTCAAGGTTGGTCTTGGTCGCAGTCTGTTCAATAGACCCTTCTTTTGTCGCCCTGCCAGAGTTCACGTCGATGGCAACCAGCGCTTCGGTTACACCGATCACGATATAGCCACCTGATGGCAGCTGCACCGTGGGGTTAAACATACCCGACAGATAGCTTTCGACTTGATAGCGGGCGAAGAGCGGCAGGGTTTCGCTGTAAAGTTTCACGTTTTTAGCGTGGCTTGGCATGATCATCTTCATGAAGTCTTTGGCAATGCGATAGCCACGTTCGCCCTCGACAAACACTTCGTCGATCTCACGGTTATAAAGATCGCGGATCGACCTTTTAATCAGATCGCCCTCTTCATAGATTTTCGCAGGCGCAATCGACTTCAACGTCAGCTCGCGGATCTGTTCCCACAGGCGTTGCAGGTATTCATAGTCGCGTTTGATTTCGGCTTTGGTACGCTGCGCTCCCGCAGTGCGCACGATCAGGCCCGCACCTTTTGGCACTTTGATCTCGTTAGCTATCTCTTTGAGCTTCTTACGGTCGGCGGCATTGGTGATCTTACGGCTGATACCACCACCACGGGCAGTGTTGGGCATAAGTACGCAATACCTGCCTGCCAAAGACAGATAGGTGGTCAAGGCAGCGCCTTTGTTGCCACGCTCTTCTTTGACAACCTGAACCAACAAGATCTGGCGTACTTTTACAACCTCTTGGATCTTATACCGCTTGGGACGGGGCTTGCGAACATTGCGCAGCTCATCGGCATCATCATCGGCTACCGATTCAATGCTGTCATCCTTATCGGAAGCATCCTTTGCCTGAAGTTCATCATCCTGATCATCGTTGACGTCATCATCGTTGACGTCGTCAGCGTCGGGTTCTTCGACAGGCGTCTCAGCGACACGCTCCATCGGAGAAGAACCTTCTTCATACAAATCGACGGTCTCCATGCCTTCGACCTGCTCACTGTCCATTTCCTTACTGACAGTGGCATCATCGCTGACCGCGTCTTCGGCCTTGGGCTTTGCCCGGCTACGCGAACGGGTCCGACGCTTAGGCTTTTCCTCTTCCTCATCTTTGGCGGCTTGCGCTTCGGCATATGCGCGCTCTTCTTCCATCAGCGCCAAACGATCGGCTACCGGGATTTGATAGTAATCCGGGTGGATTTCTGAAAAGGCCAGAAAACCGTGTCGGTTTCCGCCATAATCAACGAAGGCGGCCTGCAACGAAGGCTCTACTCGCGTGACTTTCGCGAGATAGATGTTGCCGGCTAGCTGGCGTCTATTTTCTGATTCAAAGTCAAATTCCTCGACTTTATTTCCATCAACCACGACAACGCGAGTTTCCTCAGCGTGGGTGGCATCGATAAGCATTTTCTTAGGCATAAATCCATTTTGCACAGCTGCGCACGCAAAAGGCCCGGTGGGGCACCGCGCGGCAGGGTATGTCTTGTCAGGGCGATAGGTGACGCGGCTAAAACAGGGCCCGAAAGGCCGCATGTCTGTCTGCTCGTGGCGTCTGCGCGCGTCATCGCGGTTCTTCTCCGACATGGGCACCGCGTTACCGCGCCATCCATGTCCATTAAGGTACTGCGTTTGATCCGAGCTATAGCTCGGTGCAACCGTCAGCGGTTCTTTGGCCTTTTTTAAGGGCCTAATCGGTCTGCATGGATACCGCTTTGCGGGTTCCCTGGGCAGCGAAACTGTCTAGAGGCGTGACACCGGGTCAAATGACGCAGTACACCCTCCCCCCCAATTAAGGGCAGATACGGTCAAATGACAATGGGTAATCGCCATCTGGGCGCTTTGAACGCACAGCTTAGGATTGCAGATCAGTCAGCGATGCCAAATCCAACACCCCTGATTTCCCAAGCATTCCGGCGTTATAGCAATAATGCTCCGCCAGCAGGCGACATGACATACAAGTTACGCGAATTGACTGCGCGACAAGATGTGACGCGATTGCCACGGAACTCAAGCCCTGCAGGCCATCACAAATAATCAGAGCGTTGCAATGCGTATTTTGCCATTTTCTCGTTCAACGTCCGTCGCGGCAGGCATAGCTCTTCCATGACACTGGCGATTGACCCTTTATGGCGGCGCATAGTGTTGTCGATCAGCATGCGTTCAAACGCCTCGACATATTCTTTCAACGGTTTGCCATCCGTCGTCATCACTGGCTGCATTTCCTCGTGGTCCGACATCAGCAATGACGCAATCGAACCCGATCCGCGTCGAGATTGTAGCACCGCGCGTTCCGCCACGTTGATAAGCTGACGAACGTTGCCGGGCCATGGTGCCTGCAACAATTGCGCTGCTTCCTGCGCCGATACCTGCGGCGTTTCGCAGCCATACTCGTCGGCAAATTCCTCGCTCAGACGGGTAAACAGAACCAGAATATCTTCGCCGCGTTGACGCAGCGGTGGCACAGTAATGCGTAACGCCGCCAAGCGATAAAACAAATCAGACCGCAAAGCATCCTCGGACGTACGACCGGCCTCTTGCAGGTTCGATATCGCGACAATCCGGGTTTCGGCCGGCGTGCCTTGCTCGTTGATGGCGCTCAATAGGCGCGCTTGTAAGGTTTCGCTAAGCGCTTCGATCCCCTCCAGAACCAACGTGCCGCCCCGAGCCTCTTCAATCGCGGGTAATTGCGCATCTTCGGGCATCATCGGGCCGAACAACCGCTTGCTCAATGCGTCTTCTTCTAGCGCTCCGCAACTGACAAGGACGAATTTCTTGCCAGCCCGCGACCCAACTGCATGCAAAGCATGCGCCACCAAAGTCTTGCCGGTTCCGGTTTCGCCATCAATCAGAACGTGGCCATCCGCCTGGCCCAAATCCAGGATATCCTCGCGAAGGCGCTCCATCACGGGAGACCCGCCAATCAGCTTTTTCATGAGCTGACTGCCATCCGATAATTCCCGGCGCAAGGCGCGGTTGTCCATCACCAGACGCCGCGCATTGGTCGCCTTTTTGGCAAGCTCACTCATCCGGTCGGGGTTGAAAGGCTTTTCGAGGAAGTCAAAGGCACCAACACGCATCGCCTCGACTGCCATCGGAACGTCACCATGGCCGGTAATCATGATAACCGGCAACGCGCTATCGGTCCCCATCAGCTTCTTGAGGAACTGCATACCGTCCATTCCAGGCATTTTTATATCTGATATGACGATACCCGGGTAATCAGGCCCCAAGCTTTTTAGGGCGTCTTCGGCACTACCAAAGGTTTCGGTGTCATAACCCGAAAGCGCCAACCACTGACTAATCGACTGACGCATGTCTTTTTCATCATCAACGATCGCGATTTTCATTGCCTGAGCCATTATCTATTCCGCCGCCTGTGAATTTTCCGCGCTGTCCATAATGGGCAGCTGCATCTCAAAAACCGCGCCGCCATTCTGGCCGTTGCGCGCTGTCAGCCTGCCACCCAAATCGGTCACGATGCCCGACGAAATGGCAAGCCCCAACCCGACACCATCGCCGGGCTGCTTGGTGGTATAAAACGGCTCGAACAGTGCATCGAGATCTTCAATACCCGGACCATTGTCACGCACTGTCAACGTAGCCGTTTCCCCCGCCGATAGAATAATATCTACCTTCGGGTTACGTTCTGATTTGGTGGCGTCTATCGCATTCCGCAAGAGGTTCACCAAAACCTGTTCTATCCGCATCCTGTCCCCCATCACCTGAACCGGCACATCCGGCAGGATCCGATTTATCTGTACTTGACGTTGACGTAGCTGCGGTTCCATCATTGACAAGGCAGACGCCAGCGCCTCGCCCATGTCGAATGGGGAAAATTGCTGCTGACCCTTGCGGGCATAGCTTTTCAGCTGGCGTGTAATGGCACCCATCCGTTCGATCAGATCGTCAATACGCCCGAATGAGGATAGAGCTTCCTCCAACCGGTTTCGCTGCATCAGCAACCGTGCCCCTGCAAGATAGGTCTTCATCGCAGCTAATGGTTGGTTCAACTCGTGGCTTACAGCCGCCGACATTTCCCCCAAGGCGGCCAGTTTACTAGATTGTTCAAGGGTCTGTTCAGCGACGGCAAGCGTCTGCTGCACGCGTTTACGCTCAGCGATCTCGCGCTGCAATGCCACGTTCAACGCCCGCAGCTCCGCTGATTCACGCTGAAACAGCGCTGCCCGGCCAGCAGTGCGCCGGCTCAGCGCATAGAATGTCAACGCGAGAAGTATGGCAAACCCCATAACCTCGAGCGCCAGAACCCCATTCACCTTTTCTCGCAC
>DRFG01000060.1 GCA_011050655.1 Roseobacter sp. | reverse complement strand
CGTACAGCCAATCTTTGTCGGCGTGAACCGCGATGGCATGGCATTGGCTCAACTCCAATACTGGCGGGGGGGTGGTGTCTTGCCAATCTGCCAGCCCACGCCCCGTAGCCATAAGTACCTCCCACGCCCTTTGCACCCGTCGGGGGTTGTTCAGGTCTATCCTGCTGGCCGTTTCGGCATCCAGCGCGGCGACCATGTCGTCAAGAGGGGTGGCGTTGGCGTTGCTGCGCACCGCGTGGGACACAGGGGGAATATCGGCAAGCCCGACCGTAAGTGCATTGAAGTACAGCCCAGTTCCCCCCACGATGATCGGTCTTTGTTGCTGCGCCAGTATCTGTGATACCTCGCGTAGCCAATGGCCAACTGAATAAGATGATCTTGCATCGACATGTCCGTAAAGCAAGTGCGGTGCCTGCGCGATTTCCTGTATCGAGGGGCGGGCAGAGATGACGCGCCAACAATCATAGACTTGGCTAGCGTCGGCATTCACGATTACCCCGCCTTGGGCCTGTGCAATCGCCAGCGCCAAGGCCGATTTTCCAGACGCTGTAGGTCCTGCGATCAATACTGGTGTATTCGGATCGACGATATCCAACACATCGGATGACTTATTAAGCAGAGCATTAGTCATTTCTTTACGCGGACCTTTGACGGAGCATTGAACCTTTCCGCTATTTGCGACATTTTACGGCTCAAAGAAAACCCCTAAGCCACCGATGAAAGGTGCTCCTATGACCGACAGTCTCCCCAAAGTGACATTCAAGCGGGTTATGCTAAAAATTTCGGGAGAAGCATTGATGGGTGATATGGGTTTTGGACTGCACCCGCCGACTGTCCAGCGTATCGCCAACGAAGTCAAAACCGTTCATGATTTGGGCGTCGAGATTTGTATGGTCATTGGCGGCGGTAACATATTCCGTGGCTTGCAAGGCTCGGCACAGGGGATGGAGAGAACAACGGCAGACTACATGGGCATGCTAGCCACAGTGATGAACGCGCTGGCGATGCAGTCGGCTCTCGAAGAGCTTGGCATTCACACCCGCGTCATTTCTGCGATTACCATGAATGAAGTCGCCGAACCGTATATCCGCCGGCGCGCGGTACGACACCTGGAAAAAAAGCGGGTGTGTATTTTTGCTGCCGGTACCGGCAACCCTTATTTCACGACAGACACCGCCGCGACCCTGCGCGCCAATGAAATGGCATGCGAAGCGATCTTTAAAGGCACGAAAGTCGACGGTGTCTATGATAAAGACCCTGCGAAGCATGCGGATGCCAAGCGATATGATACCGTAAGTTATGATGACGTGCTGCAAAAGCGTCTCGGAGTTATGGATGCATCAGCCATTGCGCTGGCGCGCGACAACAACCTGCCGATCATCGTGTTTTCGCTCGACGAGCCTGGCGGATTTCGAGGCATACTTGCGGGGCAGGGCACCTACACACGGGTACAAGGTTAGACTGCCCGTCCCAGATATACGCGTCTCCCTATACAACTGGGACCCGATAGCGCTATATCGACCCAGATTTATACAGTTACCAACCGACCGAGGACATTATGTCAGACGATTTTATGCTTGATACAGACGATCTTGAGCGACGCATGGACGGTGCCATATCATCATTGCGCACCGAATTCGCGTCCCTTCGCACCGGACGGGCGTCTGCGTCGATGCTGGAACCGATCATGGTGGATGCCTATGGCAGTAAGACACCGATCAATCAGGTTGGAACTGTCAACGTTCCTGAACCGCGCATGGTTACGATAAACGTGTGGGATAAAGGTCTTGTCGGCAAGGTTGAAAAGGCGATCCGCGAATCCGGCCTTGGTATCAACCCGCAACTGAATGGCACGATCATCATGTTGCCCATCCCCGAGCTGAACGAAGAACGGCGGACACAGTTGACCAAGGTCGCCGGACAGTATGCCGAACATGCCCGAGTTTCGATCCGAAACATTCGGCGGGACGGCATGGATCAGATCAAAAAGGCCAAGGCCGATGGAATGTCCGAGGATGATCAGAAGGTCTGGGAAGGCGAAGTGCAAGACTTTACCAATCGGTTCATTGCCCTGATAGACGAGCAGCTTGACACCAAGCAAGCTGAGATCATGCAAGTTTGATGTCCTCAGCGTCCTCCCCAACGTCAGAACTGGTTTCAGGAGCACCACGGCATGTGGCGATTATCATGGATGGTAATGGCCGTTGGGCGAAGCAACGAGGACGGCCTAGGTTATTTGGCCATCATGCCGGGGCAAAAAGGGTCCGCGAGATCGTTGAGGCGTGCCCGGATTTCGGGGTTGAATATTTGACGATATTCGCCTTCTCGACAGAAAATTGGAAGCGCACCCAGGTTGAGGTTGCTGGCTTGATGAGCCTCTTTCGGCGCTATATTGCCAAGGAAACACGCGCCTTGAAGGCCGAGGGCGTGCGCGTACGGTTTATCGGGGACCGTGTCAGATTGGACGCCAAACTGATCAAGCTTATGACGGAGTTGGAGCAAGAGACAGAGACCAATAGCCGGGTACATTTAACCATCGCGCTGAATTACGGTGGGCGTGACGAGGTCGCCCGTGCGACGCAGCGTTTGGCGCAGGATGTCGCTTCGGGGCTTCTCGATCCAGACGACATTGATGAAGAAACCCTGCCGCGCTACCTAGATACGCGGGTACTGCCTGACCCCGATCTGGTCATTCGAACCAGTGGCGAGGCAAGAATATCGAATTTTCTTCTATGGCAGTCGGCCTATGCGGAATACGAATTTATCGACACGCTGTGGCCAGACTTTTCCAAGGCCGAATTTGGTGCACTGTGCGCATCTTTCGGCGGGCGAGACAGACGTTTTGGCGGGGTGAAGAAATGATCATCCGTTTGAGAGGTACACAATGACGCAATCATCGGAAAGATGGTCAGACTTGACGGCAAGGGTGTCATCCGGTGTGGCGATGGTGGTCATCGGGGGTATTGGTATCTACCTGGGTGGCTGGGTATTTCATATTCTAGTTGCGATAATCTGCGGACTTATGGCGTGGGAACTGGTCGGAATGCTGACTCCGAAGCGGCCTAGTGCAAAGCTTCAAATGGGGCTGCTGGTGGCGGGTGCTACGTTGGCTGCGGTATATTTACCCATCGGCTTTGCCTTGCCGGTGCTGCTGGCTCCCGCGCTGGTCGGCTTTGGATTGCTTGAAAAACACCGCACCGTATTCATGTGTTTCACTGTGATGATTGTTTTGGCCGGGTTCGGATTGGTGCAAGTCCGGGACGATTATGGCGTCGGCTGGTTGATGTGGTTGGTTGTGGTCGTGGTGGTTACCGATGTGGTCGGGTATTTTGCCGGTCGCGCGATTGGCGGTCCGAAATTCTGGCCCAAGGTCAGCCCCAAGAAAACCTGGTCGGGTACCGCAGCCGGGTGGATAGGTGCTGCGCTTGTCGGGCTGTTATTCTCGATCAACACCGGCGTAGGTTTTCAGCTGATAGGCATCTCTGTGGCGATGTCCATGGCATCGCAAATGGGGGACATGGCCGAATCCGGAATGAAGCGCCGCTTGGGGGTTAAAGACAGCTCGAATTTGATTCCCGGTCACGGCGGTCTGCTGGACCGGTTTGACGGGATGCTGGGTGCCGCGTTCTTCCTGTTGATCATCGGGCAGTTTCTTTCGATCGCACCGATAGCCGGATAATCAGAATGTCGCGTCGGGTAAGCATCTTTGGGGCCACGGGTTCTATCGGGCAGAACACAATTGATCTGATCGCGCGTGCTCTCGATGACTATGACGTTGTGGCGCTTACGGGTGCCGGCAATATTACGCAACTTGCGCAAGACGCTCGTAATCTAGGCGCACAGGTCGCTGTGACAGCGCATGAACATCTGTTGGGCGATCTACGCTCGGCGCTGTCGGGCACCGGCATCGAAGCCGCAGCGGGTGAACAGGCTATCAAGGAAGCGGCAGGCCGACCTGTTGATTGGGCGATGTCCGCGATCATCGGGGCAGCCGGGCTGGCGCCGGGTGTCGAAGTGCTAAAGCAAGGGGCAACCTTGGCGCTTGCGAACAAGGAATCTCTGGTTTGCGCGGGTAAGCTAATCCTTGAGACTGCGGCGGCGAACAATTCTCAAATCCTGCCGGTGGATAGTGAACATTCCGCAATCTTCCAAGCCTTGATCGGAGAAGATATCGACGCCGTAGAGCGTATTATCATCACTGCCAGCGGGGGGGCATTTCGCGACTGGCCGCTTGACAAGCTCTCAGATGCGACGCTGGCACAAGCGTCAAGCCATCCTAACTGGGACATGGGTCAACGCATCACGATCGATAGCGCCTCCATGTTCAACAAGGCGATGGAGGTCATCGAAACTCGCGAATATTTCGGCGTCGCGCCGGAAAAAATCGAAGTGCTCATACATCCGCAATCCATGATTCATGCGCTGGTCGGCTTCAATGACGGTGCACTTATGGCGCATATCGGCCCATCGGATATGCGCCATGCCATTGGCTTTGCGCTTCATCACCCCCACAGGCGGTCGCTTCCGGTTGAGCGGCTTGATCTGGCCAAGATCGGTAATTTTGAATTTCGTGCGCCCGATGATGTGCGCTGGCCAGCACTACGTCTGGCACGCGACGTGATGGAGCGCGGCGGGATGTCTGGCGCAGTTTTTAACGCGGCTAAAGAAATCGCACTGGATGGATTTATCGAAGGTCGCCTGCAATTTCCTCAGATGGCAGAGGTCGTCGAAGAGGTGCTTGAGTGCCTAATTCCAGACACAAGCCTCATTGATGCCAACATGACCCTTGATAACGTCGCCCAAGTTGACCATTTGGCAAGGCAGACGGCAAAAGCCGTGATCAAAAAAAGGGCAGGATGAAGTTTTGGACATATTTGCATTGATTCCGCAGTTCGGCGGGCTGATCTGGACGTTGCTGGCCTTCGTTATTTCACTCTCGGTGATTGTGGCAATCCACGAATATGGTCATTACATCGTTGGCCGCTGGTCCGGCATACATGCTGACGTGTTTTCGCTTGGGTTTGGCCCTGTGCTGTACAGCCGCTACGACAAACGAGGTACGCGCTGGCAGATAGCCGCGCTTCCTTTTGGTGGGTATGTGAAGTTCGCGGGCGATGCCGATGCGGCATCGGGCAAGGATATGGTCGCGATGGCCCAAGCTGAGGCGGACCCAGACAAGTTGCGCAGCACCATGCATGGCGCACCGCTTTGGGCGCGTACATTGACGGTAGCCGCAGGCCCAGTTTTCAACTTTGTGCTGTCTATCCTGGTTTTCACCGCCATAGGGTTATCCGTCGGTGTGCCTAAAGATCCTTTGACCATCGGGGAAATGCGCAGCTTGCCTTTTGAAGGTTCAGATTTGCAACCCGGTGACGAAGTGGTCGCCATTGGCGGCATCCAACTGCCGCCTGCATCGGATGTCACTGCTTATTCGGATGCGTTTTCCGCGGTTCCGGTAGAACAACCGCTTGAATACGGGGTGGTGCGTGATGGGTCGATGTTGACCGTACCCGGCCCCTACATCATGCCATCGTTGATAAACCAAGTCATGCCTCAATCTGCCGCATACCAAGCGGGGTTAGAGTCGGGCGATGTTATCACCGCTGTTAACGGCACACCAATATTTGCCTTCAAACAATTGAAAGACATAGTCGAATCGTCATCAGGAGAGCCGTTACAATTGACGGTGTGGCGTAGTGGGGAAACGCTTGAGTTTACTATGACCCCCAAAATTACCGACGAGCCGCAAGCTGACGGAAGTTTCAAGACTCAGATGCGTATCGGTATTGTTGGCGGGGCGGCGTTCGAAACAGCGACCACGTCACCTGGTCTGTTCGAGGCCATGTGGAGCGGTGTCGAAAATACCGGTCGGATCATTAAAGGATCATTGTCGGGTCTCAAGCATATGATCGTCGGTAATATCAGCACCTGTAATCTTAGCGGTCCTATCGGGATCGCCCAGACCTCTGGTGCGATGGCATCACAGGGCGCGCAAAGCTTTATTTACTTCATCGCGGTCCTTTCGACCGCCGTTGGACTGCTAAACTTGTTTCCCATCCCCGCGTTGGACGGCGGTCATCTCGTGTTTTACGCTTACGAAGCCGTGACCGGTAAACCTCCAAGCGACGGAGCACTCAAGGTGTTGATGACGATCGGCCTGACGCTGGTGCTGGCGTTGATGGTGTTTGCATTGGGTAATGATCTTTTCTGCCCGTGATTGTGCCGATGAAATCGCCTTAATTTCGCCGCAATTCGTCCAAACCCTGCCATATTCACGCGTTAGACTTAACGCATGAAGGAGAGGGTAAGAAGATGCAGACTATAAAAACAAGTTATCGAGGCCTCAGCCTTTTGGTCGATTTGAACTGGGACCGCGCCTTGTAT
>DRFG01000059.1 GCA_011050655.1 Roseobacter sp. | reverse complement strand
GATATCTTAAAGTTAACCCAGGGGCACAAGAGGAATGGCGAACCACGCAGAAACTGAAGTCAGACCCACGCATTACCGCTCTTGGATCTTTTTTGCGCAAGACTTCTTTAGATGAACTTCCTCAGATTTGGAACGTTTTGTGTGCCGATATGAGCTTAGTTGGGCCTCGGCCTATGTTGGTTAACCAGAAGTATTTTTACCCTGGCACTGACTACTATAAACTACGTCCGGGAATTAGTGGAAACTGGCAGGTATCTCTTCGGAATGAATCGACTTTTGCAGATCGCGCTGCCTATGATCGACATTATAATTTGGCCCTATCCCTTAAGGAAGACATGCGTATTTTAAAAGATACCGTGCATGTTGTTTTACGAGCCACGGGGTATTGATTGTGCACTGCATATCCGCCGAGAAATTGTCAGCTAGGTACGCCAAGGAGCTCACAGTAATTGTAGTAAGTTACAACACCGCCTCGATGACCCTTAAAGCCCTCGAAGCTTTAGATTTGCACAACCGAAGTACACGTTTCGACTGTTTCGTGATCGACAATGCTTCAACGGACGGATCTGTCGAACAGATTTCCGCAGCTTTCCCCATGGTGAGGGTCATAAGTTTAAGGAAAAATGTGGGGTTTGCTCGTGCAAATAATATAGCCGCCAGCTATTGCACAACACCGTATTTTCTACTTCTTAACCCCGACACTGAGGCGGATGCTGGGGCCGTTAACGCCCTTATGACCTTCGCCAAAACTACCCCTAGCGCCGGTATTTGGGGAGGACGTACGGTCTTTTCTGACAGAACGCTTAATAAAGCGTCGTGTTGGGCTGCGCCCAGTCCGCGTAGCCTACTTTACCGCGCAGTTGGCTTTAGTAGAATTTTTGCTCAAAGTAACATGTTCAACCCCGAAGCGTATGGGGGTTGGAAACGGGACGATGTTCGCCAAGTTGATATCGTCGTAGGATGCTTTTTGTTAATCAAACGTGATATTTGGAACAGGTTGGGCGGATTTAATGAAAAGTATTTTATGTATGGTGAGGATGCCGACCTTTGCCTTCGGGCACGTGCTCTGGGAAGCCATCCGATAATCACGCCCAACGCCCAAATAATCCATCATGTAGGCGCTTCAACCAAACACAATGAAGAAAAGGCAATTTTGGTTATGAAGGCTCGCGTTTCTCTCATCCAAGATCACTGGCCCGCTTGGCAAGTGCGGTATGGAATCTTTTTAATGTGGTTGTGGTCCGCCCTGCGGTTTGTGATTACCCGCCCACTTGCCTATTCTCGCAATTCAAAGAACGTTTTACGGGCACAGCGATGGCAACTGATATGGTTCAACAGACGGATTTGGCTAAATGGCTATGATCAAGCATAATATTGAATTAGTTTTTTCAGCAAAACTTTAGAGGAATAGCGGTCAACGTCGTCCAGCTGTTTACTATGCATTTTCCCAAGGTAGGCCGAAGTTTGGGAAAATGTTGATTGCCGAGAATAGATTAGGCGCACACATCGCGACAACACCCACATGTCAATCATTGCATTTTCTGCTTCCTGAATTTTGGCGATATCTGTAGCTGGCCAATGTAACCTTTCACCATTCGCCGGCAGATACTTTTGAATATGATATAGGTTAGCAAAGTCAATTTTCATTGTTTGCTGCACCTTAGCATTGTCTGTCGCTAGAAATATCGGTGTGTCAGGTGCTTGTTTGAGCCGCTTACGAAGCGTAGACAACACGGCTTTTAACGGAATCTTGCGATCAGTATAACGAATGTGGACGCCTATTGCATCCGCACCCATCTGCGTGGACAATCGTATCACTTCACCTTGCACGCGATCGTTGGGTGTAAAATACCGATCAAGGTATTCCTTAATGATACCGGCGAGTGGACGTCCTGAAAACCGGGGGTCACGATACATATGTTTAGAAAGGCGCCGGAACTTTGGGAGGTAAGACCAATACACTGCGATATCCTCGGGCACATCTAACGTTTCCAAATTTATACAAAAAAATCGATAAGCTTTGGGGCTCGAATGCGCCTCCGGCATGAAATTATCGATCATCTCCTGTGTGCTACACCTAAGGTGCCCTGCCCAAATTGCAGGAGAGACAGGGCAAGCTGCCGTGTCGGTTGCCGCACAGGTCTGTACTATAGGTGTATCGAACAAAAGCGGGTATGCATTATCCCCGAGAGGGGCGTAACTACCATCGCGCCAATCTATTATCGGCGTACGCCCTGCCAGATCGGCGTATATAAGTCCGCAAACCGCAGACAGTATGCGATTGCCCAGCCCACCCTTCCCTTTTATCAGCAGCACTCTCTGGCGCATACTACTGTCCTGACCAAACATTTGTAAAGTTTATATCCTTTAGCAATGGTTTAAGTAATTTTACAAGTAATCCTGTGTCTAGGATGACAGCCACAATTCAGTAGTTATTTCACTCTTATCGTTATCTTATCCGCATTACGATTTCAGTTTAGAAAAAATGCGCGCATATGCAGCCAGTAGATGGGGTTCTGAGTATGTCCAAGAAAGCTCATTTAACATTCGCCTACGCCCTTCAGCACCCATTGTGCCGCGTAAATCCCGGTCATTCACCAACAAGTTAATTTTATCAGCAAAATCTGTAGGATCATTTAATGTGGCATACAAGCTAGCCGAACCCGCAGATACGCGACCTTCGACCAGATCAAATTGAACCACAGGTTTTCCAAGGGCCATGTATTCCATGACCTTATTCATAGTCGACATATCGTTCATAGGATTTTTCGGGTCGCAGGCCAGACCTATATCTATTGCGTTCAAAGCCGCAATCAGATCCGTCTGGTATAATGCTCCGGTGAAAGTGAAATATTCGGTTAATTTTAGATCACTAACCTGCCGGATCATACTATCCAAAGCAGACCCAAAGCCAATGATTACAAAATGAACATCTGTTTGCCGATGAGCGCGGATAAGGTGCGAAGCCGCGCTCACGAGCATTTCCATACCTTCTTGAACCCCAATTACCCCGACATAGCCAAGCACTGTTTTTGCTTTTTTCCGGTAAAAATGCTCACCTTCTGCGGGTATAAAATGATCGATGTTTGGTGCTGATCTTACAATGAAGACATCGCTCTCGGATTTACCGCCTCGGGTGATAGCGATTTTACGGAAACTTTCATTCGTTGCTATAGACACCGATGCGACGGCAAAACTTAATCGTTCAAGCAGGCGCATTAGCCAGTAAACTATGCTGCGCTTTCCAAACTTTGCGACCAAGAGTTCTGGGCAAACATCATGATGGTCAAACATGTACCGCACCCCCTGCCATCGATATCTTAGGGCCAATATAAATATGAGGTCAGGAGGGTTGCAGCCTTGAATCACATCAAAAGGACATCGCTGCCAGACTATTTTTGCCAGACGAAACCAGTGCCAGATCGCATGGCTGTATTCCCGTGCATAATCCAAAATTCCTGAACGAGCTTCAGCAAGAACAGGGTGGCGATAAATATGTACGCCTTCAAGTATTTCATATGGTTCCACCCAGCCTAAACCCATAGGTGAAATAATTGAAACAACGTACCCCGCGCGTACGCAGCTTGTCGCCTCTAGCCATACGCGACGATCCAGTGGGACGGGAAGATTTTCAACCACGATCAATATATGAGACTGAGCGGTGGAGGCTGTAAAAGAAGGTGGGGTCAAATTCATGAACTTACTAATTCATGTGACAGTAAATTTTGCGTAAATATTTTTGCGATCTAGTCACCCAACGTTAAGGAAATGGTTATGAAGAACGCTCCCATTATGAACGAAGCGTTAGCGAGCTTCGACGAAACTCTGGGATTTTCGCACGGATTTAATTCATAAAAGGCAGAGCCACGCCACAGATGCGCTTGCGACGTGGCTCAATCTGGGTATCTAGAATAATATCTAAATACCCAGAAACTGATCCAGTTGGTCCCACAAGGAATCGTCCAACAGGAAATTAATTCTAAGATATAAACCTTGTTGAAACAGGTCGCTTGAGCCAACTGTTTTACCTCTCGCCTTATTGTACCCTAGCGCCAAAAGTGCGCCCTTGGTGGGCACAAAGCCGATTTCAACGCCGAGGCCGTTAGTAGTGTTTCCGGCATCATCCCATAGGTGCGAAGCATTCAACCCGATCTGAAGTCGATCATCGGCAAGGTCACAACTAAATCCCGCTTGCAACAGTTGCGTCATTGATTGCGCACGATGGCCACCAAGAAATTCGATGCGCTGCGATTGGCCCGCATATTTTCCATTCAGCCTAAGGTCTTGATGAGCTTCGTAAGAGGCGTCAACGGACCAAAGGTGAGTAACCGATTTACTGAACTTTTCTTCTATGCGGTGCTCGTACCAGGCCAGCATTTCTAGACGAGAGTCATCCACTGGCCGGTACGCAACGCCTCCCCGGCTTCTAATGCGGCGATGGTAGCCGCCGTTACGTTTATCCAGAGCGACACGCGATCTGCCCAGAAAAGTGAAATCCGTGGAAATCTTACCGGCGAGTCCGATGCTTGCGTAATGTGTCTTTCCATTTTTCTCAAAGGTTGAATCAAAATCTGCATCTCCTACCCAGCTTTCCGCGCCCGAGCCCCATTTTGCTCCTACCGCAAGACTTGTGAGTTCTTGATCGTTAGCTTCCATACGCCGCGAATGCTCTACGCCGAAGGTAAAGGTGGTTTTTGTGTTGGCTGCCCAAGTCGCCATCAAAGCTTGGTTCATTACCGTATCTAGATCGGCAACACCTTTCACGAAATCGGTGTTGCCACGCAACCAATCGTTCAGGTCATAAGAGAAACCCAGTCTCGAATGGGTAGATATCTGCTCATCGCCAAAAGTCATTTCAATGTCGCTGTAGCTACGCCACCCAAGTATAGGTTCACGGGACATCCCCAACGTGAGCTTGGTAGGACGGTTGTCTCCGGCCAGGGGATGGCGCAGCTCAGTTTTTATCACTGTGCCGGGGCGTGACATCGGGGACCAATGCGCGCCAATAATCACGCCGGTTTGAGTGTCGGTATTATCTGCATTCTGATCCAAGCGGTATTCCAGACCAATAAACCCTCGAAAGTGTTTGTTAAATTGTTTGGCGTAGACCGCATCGACAAGTAGCTGTTCGCTATCTGAAACCTGGTCACGAACATATTCCACGCCCAGCAAAAAGTCATTTTTATCATCAATCTGGTAGCTGTAATCTAGACGCGAACGCGTGGTTCCGGGCAAGGCAAGCCCCCCGCGCGACACAAACTCTGGACCCGCATGGAGCACTTCGAAATCAAAGTGTCCAAACTCTTGTCGAATACCATAGGAAAGCCGCACCGCGGTGTCAGAAACCCGTTGGTTGTTTTCACTGCGGGCAAATTCAGCTTCCCATATGCCGCCGTTCCTGTCTTCGTGCCGGATATAACTTGATTGCAAGCGCTCGCGAGCGGAATTGCCTATTTCGGCGTCAGCATGTACGGCCCGGGCACCGATCGTAGTACGATCTCCTACTGCCACGTTGACTTCGCCACCGTAGAGCCAGTAGCGATCAGCGCCTTCTACATCGACTTCATAAGTGATGCGTATAGAAACCGGGTTACCCTTGGCATCAAATTGCCGCACGGGGTCGTCAAAGGTTAGGCTGTTACGGAAGAAATCTAGCAGATAATCAGTACCCCTGCGAAGAGGGGATGACGTGATGATATCGCCGCCTTCTTTGTCGCGTACAAGGATTTCCACCCGCTCAGAACCTTGAACATAACCGTCTAAAACCAAGCTATAGGGTCCTGATACTCCACGGCCTGCGATCTCTTGGACGCGCTGCTCAAGCGCTGTGCGTGCACCAAACAAAGTAATGGAAACTTTGTCATTTTCCCAATGCGCTTTGGCCCCCTGTGCCACGCGACGTATACCATCTAGTTTTAGTGCAGTAGCTTCGGATTCAATCGCGACGTCCCCGTACAAAATATACGACCGACCTTTTTCGACTTTCACGTAAAGATTTCCTGACGATTGCGCATCATAACCCCGTTCGGAATTGTCGCCGTAAACTGGGTAATATTCGTCGCCCTGAATGTCGCGGAATAGCCGGGCTTCTGTATCTTGGTCAGAACGATATCTTAGGGTCAAAAGCGTTTTTCCCGATATAGCCCCTTTCAGATAAACCTCTCCGCGCAGTCCGGTTACCGTGTCTTCAAAAGAGCTGAAACGCCCCGGATCCAAAAGTTTGCTTTTTTCACCTCCCAAAGCGATCGCGCCTTCGATTACGCCAACCATGATACGCTGATCCAGATCCGGAGTGAAAGTAATCGAAGTTTCAGCGCGGCCGAAAGAACCGCTGACCGATATGATATCGTTCCCTGCCACCTGAGGCGGGATAAGGTCAAATGTTGCCTCGCCGTTGTCCAGAAACACCTGTACCCCAGGAGTGCCACTACGAATGTCCTTAACGTCCCAAAGTGCAAGTTTCGCATGAAGTGTCACGATGCCCGAAGCTGAAACCGGCCTGTTGCGCGCATCGAGCACTCTTACAACCACCGGGACTACATCGGTTGGCGTTGCCGAAGCCGTTGGCGCAGAAATGATCTCCATCTTGGCCGGTTTACCAGGAGCAACGACGCGAATTTCGCTGCGCGAGCGCTCTATACCAAAGCCATCCCGTCCGACCAAAGTTAGAGTGTTTTCTCCTGCGGTTAGTTTTACGGCTACAAAGTCCAACGCCTGTACACCGGTTTTGTCCCATTTAGTGCTCTCTCCTACACGGCTTGTGCCAAGCGCGCGGCCATTAACCATCAACTCAAGAGAAAGATCCGCCTTGGCTTTCACACGTATACTTTGCGTATGCTTTTGCACTGTTTGTCCGTCTACAAGGTCGACGAACCCAGTTGTGGCATCAAATGATTTTATTAAATCTTGCAATGATTTAACGGGCGATGTCTGGTTGATATCGGACGCGGGGGATGTGCTGGAATACCCTTGCTCCCGCTCTGAGTTAAATGACCCGGAACGCAATTGAGTGGTTGTGGCAATGCCGCTGTCATTTCTCACAGAACGCACGGCGTTATTTTGCTCTACGATGGGTAAATCAGCTGCAGTTAAGGAATTTACTCTTTGGTTTTTCTTGTAATACTCGCGCCGGTCCGTCACCTCACCAAGCGAGGACGATGTGCATTCTGCAACTGCAAAATTCTCGGTTCGAAGCTCGCCCTTTCTTAATGGAACCAACCTAGACCCACCGCGCATCAAATCATTTGTACGCGTTACCATGACCTGAGTAGCATCGGGCAATGTATCGTCTTGAACCTGAAATGCGTGGGTCACCGGGCGCAAACCAAAAAGAGAATATTTGCCGTTGATGTCAGTGACGACCGACAGCCCGCTTTGTGTCACAATGCGTACGCCTGGAATTCCGGGTTCGTTATGATCACCTGGAATGCCATTTCCATCGCAATCCATGAATACGGTACCAATTACCGTCCCGTTACGTGCAAATACCCCTCCGGCGTTATCAAGACGTACCGTCGCCAGCGCTAAGGGCGATTGGCGCGTCACTCCTGTTCCAGCTTGGTTGCCAGTCAATATCGCGGAGTTTTCATTCGGGCCTTCACGGGCCGCCGCTGTGAACTGCATTACATAAGTCATTTCATGGGCGGACAACAACGTGATGTCATCAAGGTCAAAGACCAGATCACCATTGTCATTAATTATAGGGTCTGCCCAACCTTCCCCGTCGAGAATAACGGAACCGGGCACCAAGCTGCTTCCGAAAGGTGGGCTGTCCAAGACTTCGGCATTCACTAGCGCCTGTTGCATGTTGTTGGTGAATTTCAACATGTAGGTTACAAACTCTCCCGAGGTAACACGTTTGAAGTCGCTTGTTTTCTCAAGGGAAACCGGCGCACCATAATGAGGGTCTACCGGTACGTCTGACCGGTTCATCACACCACCCGGGTGTTGAAAGCTCACACCAAAGCCAGCCGCGTCTATCTGGCGACCAAAACCTGGAAAGCCAGTCCGTACTGATGGAAACTCCCACGCCGGTGCGTTGATAACTTCGTATTTATATTCACCGCTCTCGACATCGCCGAATGCAAAGAAGCCACGGGGGTCAGTCGTTCTGCGCGCTATTTCTCGCCCGCTGGCAACGTCGATCATTGCGATAGTCGTTTCCCCAACCGGGGCATTTGTCAGCGAATTGAAAAGAAAGTTGCCGGGGTTGATCAGTAATTCATCAGTCAGAGTGACGCGGGCGCAATCGCTCGTAGCGACGATTGTACCACCGTCTTTGGTTGCAATTACATTATCCCCTGAAACGGGCATGTCCATGCGCACAAGCGGAATGGCGGGCGTCACGAACTCCCCTGTATTCTTCCCCGTTTCAGTCGCTGAAAATACCTCAATATCACCGGTAAGCTTACTGCGAACTGTAACGACGGTCTCATCGATCTCTTGCGAAGCGTTGCAGGCACCAGACGTCAATCGAAGCCGGGTATCACTACCTAGACTTGCAAAAAGCTGATCAGTAGCGGATCCGGGATCTTCAAAGCGTAAATTCCCTGATCCTGCGTCTTTGCGGTTGTAGCGGGTCGCGTTGGAATAGAGCGATATGACCCGCCCTTTGACAGTCATAAATGTCTCAGCGGTGTTGATAACCTCAACATCTCCCAAATCTGCTGCCAAGCTAACTGCAAACGATGGGTCCCCGGAGCGGCCTGTGGTAAATGGTCCATCGACAAAAAATGCGACGGCATCAATCTCTCCGTCCGGGCGTGTTGTCCGATAGTCGTGGATGGGTGCACCCGCCTCATGATAAAGAGGCATCATCCCCCCTTCATCTGCAAAGCTGTGGAATTTAGTGTTTAATGGAATTGTGTCGCGCAAAAGAACGCCGTTGCGTGATGCACCGTCAATGCGAATTGGTTTACCTTCTATTTCTTGGTATGGCTGAACATCCATTTCAGAATTATTTCGCAAACGAAGCGCATAGGTCAGCTTTGTCGCAGAAGCATCTTCTTGAACGGTCTGTTCTTTTTCTAGCTCTAGCGCACTGCTAGCTACCGTAGACATGCCTGCGGCATTGTTAACGATTAGCGTTTCACTTGCATATTCGCCAACCGGTTTTCCCGTAACTTTCAGCATTGAACTCAGTTCGGCATCAGGTTTAGCCGAAAATGAAATGCGAAACTCATAAATCAATTGAATTCGTTCGCCGGGCTGTAACATCATCACGGATGACGCCGTGACGGCCTGTTCGGAAGGGTCAATACGTCCGTTTCGGTTAGCGTCAATAACAAGACGCGTGCCGTTTACCATTGTGTCCTGAGCTTGGTCTTCGACGGTCATTTGCGTCTCAAGCGGCACGTTTCCTGAATTCAATACCTCGAAATAATATTGTGCCATTGCACCGCGCGTCAGAAAAAGTTCGGATCTTCCCAAAACTTCGAGGTTGGGAACCGCGGCGACTTGCGCCGCGACTTCATTAGAGAGGAGAGCCTCGACCATGCCGAGAGAATTATTGAAATACGTGGAGGGGGCGACACTTTTGATTACTGTGCCAGCCGGGGCGGCTTGAGAAGCAGCAAGCTGAGGCAAGCAGAAAATCATTAACGCGATAGGCAAGCATAAGTTGAACGCACGCCTCACTATTGGTTGAAGAAAACTGCGCATCAGCCTTATTCCTTACCTATCAATGTCTTGGGGAAAACAATGCGCCTCCGAACTGCTTAGAAAGTTCCGGAGGCGCAGAGGGTTCGCTTAGTTGTCCACCTGAACGGTGAATTCTAATCTAGCGAAGCCGCCGGGGAGTACGGAGCCATGGTCGCTCGAAACATTCCCGGACGAGATTGTGGCGGTGCTGGTTGTCGGAAAGAGAGTTTCGTTACACGCACCACCGCAGTTTGTAACCGTCGTATAGGCAGGTGCGGCATCCAGGATTGTGACATCCGTCGCTGGTGCCGCACCGGTGTTTTCAGCGACTACCTGATACCTGATACACTGCCCGGGTTCGACGTCCTGACGGGTTTTGGTAAAGGTCCCGACAAAACCGTCGCAATCAGGGTCGACGTACTGATATTTAACAAGCGTCATGTCGCCAGAAACAATCGTGATACGATCTTCGACGGAGTTGTTTGTCAGATCGGAGTCTGTAGCGGCCCCAGCGTTAAGCGCATTTCCGATTGTGATCGTACCGTTTTCGGTCACACCGCTCGTCGAAGTGGACGGGGACTGAACACGATAGATAACCGAAATTGTATCGCCAGGTGCCAATCCATTCACACCAGCGGATACTCCGTTGGTCAGATCGTTAAAGTTATCGATCACTATTTCTGATGGATCAATGATCCCGTTTTTGTTTTCATCCCAGAAAACTGCTCCCGAAAAATTCGTAAGTCCGCTTTGCAAGATTGAGGCTTCGGTAATCGCCACGTTGCCGTTGTTAGTGATCGTGTGAAGCATGTCAACGATACCGCCGGGCGATGCCTGGGCGCTCTGACTTTCGATGATTTCGGCATCGTAGACTTCATTAACCGTGACGCGGTTCACGATACTATCACCCTGGCCTGATACTGCCGATGCAAGCGCAATTTCTACATTGGTATCGCCGGGCAAGGCGTCGGCTGTCGGTGTTATAACCGCCGTGAATGTCCGGCTCGTGCCTGCGGGAATGGTGCCGGTGTTACTAATAACAGAGCCGTCATCAGCGCGGAATTCAACTGTCCAGCCTGCTGGAAGCGCCTGAGCCAGTGACAGGTTATAGCTGTCGGACACCGGTCCCTGATTTTGTACCAGCATATCAAACACGACTGGTGTGCCTGGATCTGTGGCAGATGTCACCCAAGGTGCGCCGCCAGCCGCCGTTGGAGCCAATCCATCGCCTTCTGCGCCGACCACAGCATTTTCAAGGTCGACGGAGGACGGCAAAACAGCACCATCAAACTTGGCTGTCGAGGTATCTGATACGCCCGATCCATCGGAAACAGTTGTTACAGTCGCTGTGTAGTCTGCGGCACCGGTAGGAGATACATCCGTTGGCAATGTTGCAATCAAAGTAATCTTGGTACTGTCATCAACGGCGAGAGGCCCGACAGACCCGACGATTGGTGTAACACCATCGGCACCCACAAAGCGGAAAGTTGTACCTAGAGGATAGTTAACGTTATCGACTTGAAGGGTGAAGCTATCGGTTTGGTTCGACAGGTTGGTGAGGACAAATTCGTGCTTGATCGAACCACCTTGCCCGACACTTTGCGATTCAGTGACAATGTCATCGTTCAACCCGTCATCATCTGTCGTCGATACCACCGTACCATTAACTGAATTGTCGGCGTTAATAGCGGTGTCAGCGATTTCTACCCTGTACTGATCATCGACAACGACAGAAGCCGTATTGGAGGGTGGGAAGGTAACGCTATCTACTTCTTGCGTAGCAATGTTGGTGATGGTCCCAGCGTTCGCCGTGTCTGCGATCACGGCTTGGAAGGTCACGCTACCTGAACGACCCGATCCGACCGACGACAGGTTAAAGTTGATCGTTTGACTATTGTCATAGGCGTAGGCGATTGTTTCTCCAGACCCGTTCG
>DRFG01000058.1 GCA_011050655.1 Roseobacter sp. | reverse complement strand
AGATGTGTATAAGAGACAGGCTATAACTCTAAGCCATGGCTTGTCGGAGTTGCGAAAAAGGTAAAAATGCGGGCTGATATGTACCAGTACCAGATCGCAAGCTGCCGTTTATCACGCTGGTAAAGCGCGAATCACGTCAAAAATAAAGGCCCGGCGCAAAAGCCCAGCCCTTTGCATTTCGTGGTGCAGCCGTCGACGATTTTCCGTCGGCGGCCTTTTTGTCTGCATTTAGTCGACACCATTTCCTCTAAACATCAGATATGTGAGGAAAGAAATGACTGATATTGAACTGCGCGATGGGCTGCTTGCTTTCAAAGCAGCACTTGAAGGTGGGCGTATGCGCGTCCCTCAGTCAGGCCCTCTAAAAGAGGGGTTTTTAGCCATAAGAAAGTCTCCAGAGGGAGACGTTGACCTTTCCAGTGTGAACTCGATTGTTCGCACAACGATTGCAGCCTTCATTGCCGCAGAAAGTTCAACCAAGCCTGCGACCTAATCATTCAAAAAACTCGTTCGGGCGCATCTTGCCTCGGGCGAGACCAAGTTTCATTGCAGGGGTTTTCTTTGTTTTTGACGATCCCATCCAGTTGTGGGTGAAGCGGTAGATCTCAATAATCTTCGCCATTGTCTCTGGATTATAGAGGTAATGGCGATCCCAAGTGCGGCCGTTTCCGCTTGGGGTGTGTGCCGGCCGTGCTGCGAAGCGAATGTTTGACCGCACCTTGTGAAAATAGGCATCAACGCTGCGCAGGGTTGCAAGGCGCATCAATCGAGCTCGGCGATCCGGTGCCATACTATCTCGGTCTGTTAGAATACGGATACGGCGATGCGGTTCACTCTTGGTATGAAATGGCCAGGCGAATGCCTCGTTGATCAAATGACCCTGTAGCAAACCCTCGATCACCACGTCGGTATGATCATCCTTCTCCTTTTTGGTGAAGGCATTCCATTTGGAACGCGATATTCCCGTCGCAAGAGTGCGGGCCTCTTGCCCCTCATTGACCAACATATATCGTTGATCATTGGACTGATTTTTATCAAAATTTACGACAATCACATCTGCCCGTTCTTGCTTTATCCATTTTGCAAATGCCGATACAAAAGATAGCGCGAGTCCGGAATCAGCATCCAAGACAAAGATGAAGCGCTCGTCTCCCTTGCCAAGAAAGCGACGCAGCAGGAATGCGTGGGCGAGCTGCATCACGTCTTGGCGTATCATCGCACCGCGATGGGGGAGTTGCAGATCCAAGTCCACATCCGGGGCTTCCATCGGGTGGATGGCCACATGGCGCGTGATCTTGTCGACATATGCTTTGAACTCGGTCTCGGACCAGACACGCGCCTGACTTCGGAAAGCGCGAGGCTTGGAAAAATCTCCGGCAGATGTCATAGCAGCCTCAACTTCTGGGAGTTCGATGGACGGGTCCAAGCCGAGGTGAGCGGCCATTATGTAGCCAGTGTTCGCATGAGCCGTGCAAAGGTGTTGAACTGCGATCTGCGCGCGGGTCTTCTTGTTCGGCCAGTTTAGGTGAAGAGTTTGTGAGTCGGTAGCGAAGCGGCGGCCCACCGTATTCCAATCAACTTTATCGAAGGTTCCTTCGCGCCGTGCTGTGATGTCCACAACGCGGTCGTAGATGAAGTCAATCTTCCGATAGACATCTCTTGGGCAAAGGCCGGTGAAGTCGCAAATCTTTGAGATAGGCACACCATTGGTGATCATCCACAGCACCTCGCGGTTTGCATTGCTGCGATGCTGACGAGTGATGCGCGATCCTACTGTAAATGAGGTCAGGCACGCCTTGCACTTCCATCTCTGCGTGCCCTTGGCAGTGCGTCCCGATTTTCGATAAAGTTCTGGGTGCAGAGATAGTTGCTTCTGGTGGCTATCACAGGCTTGGCTCGGGCAAAAATCCCGCGGGGCTTCTGGCTGGAAGCGCACGCGTAGTCGGCGGTATTCTTCCACGACGGCCCCATTGTTCTTGATGATGGAAGATTGGCCACAAGCACCACACTTGAAGGTTTTCTCATCACCGGAACCAATAACGGTTCCACGAGGGTGGTTCGATTTGACTTTTGCCGAAGATTTCCCTCTATTATCATAAGGGTCGGGTGGTTCTGTAAAGAATCCGCAGTGAGGGTTCCGACAGAAGTTGATATCGATTCCGAAACTCGGAAGGGGTAATCGGCGTTTTGGCCTTTGCGAAGAAAAGTTCGTGAGTTTGTTCAACTTGGAATCCCCCGAAAAAAACCACATCTTGTGGCTATCAAGGAAAAGATTGGCCAAAATCTGGCCAACCTAAGTTTTTTCTGCACCACGAAATGCAAAGGGCTGGCGCAAAAGCGACGGGCCTTTCGCATGTTAGCGGTTTACTGAAGACGGCGTTTTAGTGATATCGAACAAGCTGTTCGACAGATTCCCGCCCACTTTCAACCCGCCTAAGACGACTGTCGTCTGGCTGCCGTTACCGTCGTTGATAATCCACTGTCGAAGCTCAACGGGGTTGTCGGTAAACTTTAGCTCAATATTCCCGTATTCAGGATGAGCAGGGTCTTG
>DRFG01000057.1 GCA_011050655.1 Roseobacter sp. | reverse complement strand
GCCATCCAGCGTAAATGAAAATGTTTCAGCCATCAGACTCTCCTGTAATGCGTATTCACACTATAGGCAGGCGCATGGTCGCATAGCAGTCATAATCCCGACACCCTGCCCCGTTTTTACGCCACGCCTGTTTCCGATGTGCGCCGAATTGTACCGTGTACTAAAAAATGGCCGCGCAAAGGGATCCTGCTCTTTCAACCGGCGCGACCGTTGCCTATCAAAGACTCAGCAACAAAAGGCGCATCATGTCCCACATCACCCTTATCCGTCACGGCCAGGCCAATTCCGAGGCTAAAGACGAAATCAGCTATGACAAGCTAAGCCCGTTAGGTCACGAACAAGCGGCTTGGTTGGGGGATCACCTGCGCCACTCAGAAACCCACCACACCCGCCTGTATACAGGAACGCTGCGCCGCCATATCGAAACCGCCCAAGGCATGAATACCGGGCTTGAGCCGATCCGCGACGAGCGCTTGAATGAACTGCAATATTTCACCCTCGCGGCCCTGATGGAGCAGCAACACGGGGTACCCTTTCCAACCGAACAAGGCAGCTTTACCGATCACCTACCCTTGGTTTTCGAAACATGGAAAAGCGACAAACTGGAAAACCCTCCGGAAAGCTACGCCAGTTTTGAGGGGCGCATCAAATCCGTTCTCGAAGAAATTTCCGCAGGTGACGGCCCCGCGCTGGTGGTGACCTCCGGTGGATTGATTTCTATGGTGATGGCGCAGGCCATGGGCCTAGGCATTCCTGCAATGTCGCGCATCGCATTGGCGATCATGCACACATCTATGCACCGCCTGTTCCCGATCGGTGGCCACTGGTCGCCGGTCCTGTTCAATGCCGTTCCGCATCTTGACACACCTGCACGTCGCGTCGCGCAAACCCACATCTGAAAGGCTCTGCCATGCTCAAGCTCTATTATTGCCCCGGTACCATATCTATTGCAGTCGCGATCACGCTTGAAGAAGCAGGTCTGCCCTATGAAGCAATCAAGGTTGATTTCAAAGCAGCCGAGCAAACCCGGCCTGATTACCTTGCCATAAACCCCAAAGGTCGCGTGCCTGCCCTAGTGCTGGACGATGGCACCGTTTTGACAGAAACCGGAGCACTGCTTGAATATATCGCCGCCCGCGCGCCTGCAGCCGATCTTGTGCCGCATTTACCTGAGGATACAGCACATATGCGTGGCGCTATGTATTACCTTGCGTCGACCATGCACGTGGCCCATGCGCATAAGATGCGCGGGTCTCGCTGGGCAAATAACCAAACAAGCTTTGACGATATGACCGCGAAAGTGCCCGAAACTATGGCAGCGAGCGCCGCCTATGTCGCAGCAGAGGTATTGCGCGGCCCGTATGTAGTGAAAGAGCAATTCACCTTGGCCGACCCTTATCTTTTCGTGGTCTGCAACTGGCTGAAAGGTGACGGCGTCGACCCCGATGCCTACCCCAAAATAGCGACATTTCTGGACCACATGGAAACCCGCGCAAGCGTCAAGGCCATTCGCGAAAAGGGCATGCTATGACCACGCCACATCTGTGGGTCCGTGCCGAACAACGCGATAACGAAAGCCGGGTCGGCCTGACCCCCGATGGCGCGGCGGTGCTATTGGACCAAGGCTTTCGTATAACGGTCGAACACTCTTCCTCTCGTGTTATCCCGATAGACGCTTATGCCCAAAAGGGCTGCGCAATCGCTGCCGAAAACAGTTGGCCCGATGCCCCGTCGGATGCGATTGTGTTTGGATTAAAGGAATTGCCTGACGACGGCACGCCACTGGTGCATCGCCACATCATGTTTGGTCATGCGTACAAAGGGCAATCGGCCGGGAGGCTTCTGCTTGAACGATTTAAGGCCGGCGGCGGCACGCTATATGATCTGGAGTATTTGACAGATAACACTGGACGTCGCGTGGCAGCGTTCGGCTATTGGGCGGGTTTTGCCGGGGCTGCGGTCGCCGTCGAATGCTGGGTGGCGCAATCGCGCGGACAATACCCTGACCCCATCATCCCCTATCCTCACGCAGATGTCCTGACGGCGGCGCTAACCTCGAAAATACGCGCACTCGACGTACCGATGCCAGACGCACTGGTCGTCGGCGCACTGGGTCGCGTCGGCAGTGGCGTATCCGACTTGTGCCAACGATTAGACATTCGGGTGACAGGGTGGGACATGGCCGAAACGATACACGGTGGGCCTTTCCCCGAAATTCTTGACCATACGTTGTTCTTCAACTGCATCCTCGCAGGGCCCAAGACGCCTGTATTTGTCACAGAACACGCCCCGACATCACCACGAAAACTGCGCGTAATCGGCGACATCGCCTGCGATCCAGACAGTGATTTCAACCCTGTTAAGGTCTACGATCGGGCCACAACTTGGGAAAAACCTGCAGTGCGCATTTACGACAACCCACCTCTGGATGTGACTGCTATCGACAACCTGCCCTCGATCCTACCGCTTGAAAGTTCGACAGATTATGCCGCTCAGTTGCTGCCCACCTTGGGAAAGTTGAGGGACGCCGACGCGGCGGTTTGGACCAGAGCCAAAGCCATATTTAACCAGCACATCCTGCTCGTCTGACACCTAGGGGCGGGGCGAATATGCCGCCTCGTCCAACATCTAACGAAACAGACGATAATAGATCGCATCCGGCAAAAATTGGGCAAGACGGAAAACCAGTGAAAACCAATAGGGAAAGCTTTTCTTAAAGCGGTCCGTATCCATGTGTTCAATCACTTGTTGCGCCGCGTCTTCTGGCTGCATCAAACCGGGCATCTTGAAATCATTTTTGTCCGTCAGTTGGGTTTTGATAAAACCCGGGTTTATCACCTGAACCTTGACCCCGGTGTTACGTAAATCTGCATACATGCATTCAGCCAAGGACATGGTACCCGCCTTCGATGCCGTATACCCAATTGAATTGGGCAACCCCCGGAACCCCGTCAAGCTGGACGTAATGACGATATGCCCGGCATCGCGTTTCACCATCGAAGGGACCACTGCTCCCAAGACACGCACCAACCCGGTCAGGTTTACATCGATCATCTTAGTCGCGTGGTCCACTTCCCATTCCGCAGCACCGAACGGCCAGTAGACACCGGCAAGGTAGACAAGACCATCTACATGCCCCACCGTACTTACCGCCGAACGAATGCTGTCTTCATCCTGAACATCCAAGACTTGATAAGACGCCCTGCCTGGGAGCTCATCCACCAGCGCCATCAGCTTATCTTCCGATCGGGCCGAGACAATGACCTCTGCGCCGCGCCG
>DRFG01000056.1 GCA_011050655.1 Roseobacter sp. | reverse complement strand
GGGGCACCGGAAATTAACAAAAACCGTACCCCCTCTGGACCGGCCTGCATGGTTACTGCGTCACCAGAGCCAAAGCGGATCAATGTGCGATCCCCACTCAAGTCGCGGATATTTAGCTCGGCACCGGCGACCTCCTTTTCCAGCAACACGCCTGAAGGTGCCGATGCATCTGCAAAAGCTGCCGCCCCCTGGAACACATAGGCGAAGGCCCGGCGATATGTGTCGATCTTAAAGGTTTTGCGCACGCCTGCCGGAACAGTGATATCCAGATATTGAGGATCGGCGGCAATGCCGTCGACAGGGCCTTTCTTCCCCCAAAATTCGCCTGTAATCACGCGTACTGTGGTGCCGTCATCGTCGGTAACCACGGGAATATCCTTGGACGTCACGTCTTGGTACCGGGGCGCGGTCATTTTCTGCGACGCGGGCAGATTACCCCATAGCTGGAATCCGTGCATCTGCCCCATGGTGTTTCCATGGGGCATCTCTTGATGCAAAATACCTGACCCTGCGGTCATCCACTGCACATCGCCTGCGCCAAGCGTGCCGACGTTGCCCAGCGAATCCCCGTGGTCGACTGTACCTTCCAGCACATAGGTGATCGTCTCGATGCCGCGATGGGGGTGCCAGGGAAAGCCCTTCTCGAAATCCTGCGGGCGTTCGTTGCGAAAGTCGTCGAACAAAAGGAACGGGTCCAACTCTGATGGGTCCTGGAACCCGAAAGCACGGTGCAGCTTGACGCCCGCACCTTCCATCGTTTGCTGTGCTGCGCGTGTTTCAAGGGTAGGTCGGATCGACATGGGATGCTCTCCTTTGATTGCTTGCCCAGAAGATAGGATCGGCTGAGTACCGCCGCAATACGCGGACGACGAACGTTATCTGTGCGCGATTGCACTATTCAGCGTGGCCAGTGCGCAGATAGGTCGCCAGTGCGCAGACAGAAGGTGCGCCGTCGCAAACAGACGGGCACCGTGTGGGGTGTCAAGGTTGACTGGTCCAAACAACAATGGAAAGCGAACGATATGAAGGTAGGATTTATCGGCTTGGGCAACGTGGGTGGCAAATTGTCAGGGAGCCTGCTGCGCAACGGCGTTGATCTATACGTGCACGATCTAGATACGGCACTGGTTGCAGGCAAGGTTGCCAAGGGTGCGAAGGACGGCAAGACGCCAGCCGACCTTATGCAAGCGTGCGACGTCGTCATCACGTGCCTGCCAAGCCCTGCCGCTTCGGCTGCGGTCATGGCCGACATGTTGCCCCATGTTGACGCAGGCAAAATCTGGCTTGAGATGTCGACGACCGACGCCGCTGAAATTGAACGGCTGGGCCGTGCGGTCATTGATGCGGGTGGTGCCGCTGTCGATTGCCCGGTTTCGGGCGGGTGTCACCGTGCAGACACCGGAAACATCAGTATTTTCGCCGGGTGTGACCGCCCCACGTTCGAACGGATATTGCCGTTGTTGACGCTGATGGGGCGGCGGGTCTTGCACACCGGTGATTTGGGTACGGCTTCGGTGCTGAAGGTCATGACGAATTACCTGGCGACGGTGAACCTGATTTCGGTGTGCGAGGCGATGACGGTGATGAAAGCCGCCGATATTGACCTTGCCACGACGTTTCAGGCGATCTCGATGTCTTCGGGGACTTCCTTTGTGCATGAAACCGAAAGTCAACTAATACTGTCGGGTGCACGCGATGTGAATTTCACGATGGACCTCGTACAAAAGGACATCGGGTTGTTTCAAAAGCTCGCCGATCAGTTTTCCGTCCCGCTTGAGGTGTCGCCACTGATCATCGACATCATGGCTGATGGGCAGAAACGCTATGGCATGCGGGCACAGTCTGATCGCATCATTGAACGGCTCGAAGAGGCAACCGGTCTTAAAATCCTTGCAGATGGGTTTCCGCAAGAATTGGTGGACGATGAACCCGAAGAACGCGGGTACGAAGTTCTGGCCCGCCGCAACGCTTGACTATCAAAGTGCAGACTGCTTCGCCAAGGTTCCCTTGGCGGGGCTACGTCTGCACTTCTTGATGGGCCGCTCTTTGGGTTGCTGTTGGTCGTGATCCAGAGCGTCAGTCGTCAAAGCCGACGAAACGGGCCAATTCCTCAACGGGCCGACGAACCGATACCACATCATTGGCCGAAAAGCTTTCGTCGGGCCAACCGAGTGCCACACAGGTCATGATAACCTGATCATCAGGGATTTGCGCGTGTTCGCGCACAACGGGCGACTGCATGATCCCTTGGCCGTTGATGACAGACCCCAGCCCCTTGCTCCATGCTGCAAGAACAAGCCCGTAGGTGACGGCACCCAGATCGAAATGCGCGATGGTGCCGTTATCATCAAGCGATTTGTCGAAACATACCACGATGGAAACAGGTGCGTCGAACTGGCGAAACCCGCGCATGACCCAGTCTTGTCTACGCTCTTTGTCTTCTCGTTCAATACCCATAGCGGCGAAGAGTTGTTTGGCGATGCCAACCTGACGGTCACGGTGCACACCTGCATAGGCCCCGTGGTCGCTGATTTCCCGTACTGGCGGAATGCCTTCCAACATGCGGGTTGAATTACCTTCTCGAACCTTTTCCAGCGGTTCGCCCGTCAGAACGTGCAAATGCCAAGGTTGCGTATTCATTGATGATGGGGCGCGGTTTGCCAATGCAATCACTTCTTCCAGCAATTCACGTGATACCGGGTCTTTCTTGAAACCCCTAATGCTGCGCCGCTCTTGCATCGCTTGCTGTAGGTCCATGGTGCTGCTCCTGCCTGTTTCCTGACGGGTGTCAGATTGTTGTAGTTACACTGCGGGGTCAAGCGCCGCCTCGTGCCTTTCCGTAGCGTCAGGTCAACAATTAGGTACGTTCACAGCCAAGCCGCCAAGCGATGTTTCCTTGTATTTTTCGGACATGTCCGCACCGGTTTGGCGCATGGTTTCGATGCAGGCATCGAGCGGAACAAGATGCGTGCCATCGCCG
>DRFG01000055.1 GCA_011050655.1 Roseobacter sp. | reverse complement strand
GCACCTACTGGTACCATAGCCACTCGGGTTTACAGGAACAGTCAGGACATTACGGGCCGCTTATCATCGACCCTATCCGACCTGATCCTTTCAAATACCAGCGTGACTATGTTGTCATGTTGTCTGACTGGACTTTTGAAAACCCTTATAGCGTGCTGCGCAAGATCAAGACGATGGGGTCTTACTACAACTTCCAGAAACAGACAGTCGTCGATTTCATGCAGAGCGTCGGGAAAAACGGTGCCAAGGCGACCTTTGCGGATCGCATGCGGTGGGGAGCCATGCGTATGGACCCGACGGACATCGCTGATGTCACAGGTGCGACCTACCATTATTTGATGAACGGCATGACCGGCGGCGAAAATTGGACCGGATTGTTCCGTTCGGGTGAGAAAATTCGCCTCCGGTTTATCAACGGTTCAGCAATGACCTACTTTGACGTCCGGATTCCGGGGCTGAAAATGACAGTGGTTGCCGCGGATGGCCAGAATATTAAACCTGTGCGCATCGACGAATTCCGCATCGGTGTGGCCGAGACATTTGACGTGATCGTTGAGCCAGACGGCAACAAGCCCTACACGATTTTTGCCGAAACTATGGACCGTAGCGGCTTTGCGCGTGGCACCCTTGCGCCCCAGATGGGCATGCAAGCAGGTATCCCTGCCCGACGCACCCGTCCTGTCAGAGGCATGGCTGCCATGGGTATGATGCCTGGCGGCATGTCGATGGATGGCGGCATGGCAAAAGAGCCGTCCACTGGTATGAAGGATATGAAAGGCATGAAATCCATGTCCTCTGATGGCATGGCAGGTATGACCAAGGGTATGGAAATGCCAACCAAGCCTGGAGGAGAATCGTTCAAGCATGGTCCGGATAAACATCTGCCCGGCAGTGCGATGGTGTCGATGTATGCAACCGATCAAACCGCGAGCCCCGGTATTGGTTTGGGAAACGACGGTCGTCGGGTATTGACCTACAAAGACTTGCGCAGTCTGGTACCCTACGAGGACAAACGTAAACCGGCCCGAGAGATCGAGTTGCACCTGACCGGCGTGATGGAGCGCTACATGTGGTCCTTCGATGGGAAGAAATTCTCTGAGGTTAAGGGACCGATCCAGTTCCGGCATGGTGAACGCCTGCGCCTGATTCTACGGAACGACACTATGATGGAACACCCCATTCACCTGCATGGCATGTGGATGGAGCTGGAAAACGGTCAGGGACAGTACCTGCCGCGAAAGCACACAATCAACGTCAAGCCAGCCGAACGGGTTTCCGTGCGGGTCACTGCGGATGCGCCCGGGAATTGGGCCTTCCATTGCCATCTTCTCTATCATCTCGAGATGGGGATGTTCCGCGTCGTAACCGTTGCCTGAATTAGAATGAGGAAGTCCAAAGTGGAAAATACGAAAATTAGTGGCAGGCACAAATTGACGATTTCGTCCCTGTGTCTTGGTCTCTTCGCAATGTTCGCGACAGTGCAGCATGCTGATGCTCAGGTGATGGATGAAGAAAAATTCGGCACCGTTACCGTTGATCAGCTCGAGATCAGGAATAATGATTCTGGCGGAAACACACTGAACTGGGACATTCAGGGCTGGTATGGTGGCGATCGTGACAAGCTGTGGGTCAAAACCGAAGGCGCGAGTACAACATCGTCCACCAAGGAAGGCGACGCGGAACTGCAACTCCTCTATAGCCGGATGATTGCTCCGTTCTGGGATGTACAGTTTGGTGTGCGTCACGATCTGAAGTTTGGGCCTGGCCCAAACCTGAACCGAACCTATGCTGTCGTCGGTTTGCAAGGGTTGGCACCCTATTGGTTCGAAGTTGAACCCGCGCTCTTCGTCAGCGAAAAAGGCGATGTATCGGCTCGCTTTCAGGGCACCTACGATCTGCTGTTTACCCAGAGGCTGATTGCCCAGGGACGCTTTGAAACCAGTGCCGCGCTCCAGGATGATCCGGAATTTGACATAGGCTCCGGCTTTAACAATGTGGGTGTTGGTATTCGCCTACGGTACGAAATCACGCGGGAATTTGCGCCTTATGTTGGTGTGTCCTGGAAGCGGTCCCTTGGAAACACGGCAGACTTGATCCGGGCCAAAGGAAACAATATTGACAATACATCTGTGAATTTTGGTATTCGTATGCGTTTTTAATTCTGCACACCAATCTACAATCATCTTACCCATTCACCCTTGGATACCTGTCCAAGGGTGATTTTTTTTGCCTACAGTTTCCAGAAAACTGGCTTCGTTAGTCACGGCGGAGCGACCACATTTCGGACAAATGCAAATTGTTGGAAAAATGATGGACAAGGGCAAGACCCGCATGTCCGATCAAATAGGCCCAAACAAGATTGGCAAGGTTGAGGTGAATAAACATGACAACACCAACCAGACCGCCTGCGTCGGGATCACCGCTGTTTATAAAGTAATAGATTGTACCTGAAGCAGCCATGGCAGTAACCAGCAATAGGCCAAGCCCGTGTATCGCAGATGCCAGTGGAGCGTGGTCATCATACGGAGGTAGGCGCATCCTCCGAATGGCTGCGAAATGAAGCTTGGTATCAGACCAAAGTGCCGACAGCCGTACGGCAGACAACCACGGGAACATAAGACCCGATGGTGCCTGTCTTTTGCGAAAAATGACCCCGAACCAAAAGAGAGTAATGAACGAAAATGCCGCCAAACCACCGTATTCATGCACTTCAAAGTAAAAATTCCCTGCTGCATCAGGCGCGGGGGCAGACAGGACAAGGCTTGTCAGCAGTTGATTTATGACGGCAATGGCCAGCCCGATGTGTGATATTCGGATCAGAAATCCATGTTTTCTCTGTCGTACAGAATGCGCAGCTTGGGGCATAAGCTCATAACCTTGACTATATTGAATTTAATTAATTATTATCGGTTTCGTGTCAAGAATTCAACGAATGTAAACAGTCATCTCTTTTGAGTGTGTCGAGACTGTACTGCAGCAGTCCTTTCAGCCTGTGCCTTGACCATTTTAATACTTCGATTTTCGCAGAAATCCGACTTTGGTCTGAGAGGTACATGGACCTATGCCACCAACGTAGGGACTAAAAGCTGATGCGCCTGATGTTCGAATCCACAATATTGAGACTAGTTGAAACTCGAAAGCCAAGTTCTGGCAAACAAACTGGAGAAGAACATGAAACTTTCCAAACTCTTATTGACCACCTCTTTGTGCACCATGGCAGCGATGCCTGTGTTTGCTCAGAGCCTATCCTTTTCTGCAGTAGATACTGATGGCAGCGGATCGCTTTCTCAAGGCGAGCTGTCAGCAGCTTTTGGTACCACCGGTGCAAGTGCTGTAATGGCTGGCAGTGACGTCAACAACGACGGGGCCGTAAGTGTCGCTGAAGCGCAATCGTCGATGGATGGTGGTGCGACTGGCACAACTGGCGCAAGCAGCAATGGAACAAGTGGCGATAGCGAGAGCGGCGGAACCGACGGAAGTGATGGCAGTAGCCACGGAAGTGATAGCGGTAGCGACGGAAGTGATGGAAGCAGCAGTAGTGCTGGCGACGGCGGCAATGGTGCCGGTAGCGGTACTGGTGGTAGCGGTAGCGGTGGCGACGGCGAAGGTGGTGGAAGTGACGGCGGCGGTGGCGACGGCGAAGGTGGCGGTAGCGACTAAGCTGCATAGTCGTGAGGCTGTCTGACATAAATATTATTGGCATCCGCAATCTACTTGCGGGTGCCTCTCTCAAAAATGACGGCAGCGACTATATGGCACTTTAAAAACATGGAACAAACGAGATATATCACGGCTTTTTCAACCCCCATTTTCCGCTTCAAACTACCTCAAGCCGCACAGTTTAACCAAGAGCTTCTTGATGAAGCGCATCGGCTACGTGAAGATGATAAAGGGGTGTCAAAGTCCAATCGGGGCGGATGGCATTCAACCGGAAATTTGTATGACGAAACGGCACCCTGCATCCAAAGACTAAAGGAAATGTCCCAGACGGCGGTGATCGATTCGACAAGAAAAGTGAATTCGAATGCTGATCCAAAATCATTCGGGATAAAACTATTCGGCCTAACTGGCCCGAAGCTGCATATTTGGGCATAGTGTGGAACAAGGCATGAACATATATTGTGATTGACGGTTGATATTTACCGTCGAAGACTGCTCCCTTTTGGGAGGGTTGGATGTCAGATCGGGCATTTTTAGAAATCTGGAGCCTATCGTTTTCTGATTTTGAATTTTTAGAGACCTACCATCAGGGATCTCGGGTTTGGATCGGCGTGCAACTTCTCTATTTTCGAGATCATGGACACTTTGCTGAGGCCTTGGCCGACATACCCGACGATGCACGTAATTATGTCGGGGATCAGCTTGGGCTCGATGGTGCGATGCCCTACAATGTCTCAAAGGATACGGTTCGGCGCCACCAGCTGGAAATCTTGCGCCACCTCGGATTTCACCGGGCCACGCAGAGCGACCGTCAGAACTTGCGCGATTGGCTCAAAAGCACTCTTGGTGGGCGTGAGGCAAGTTTTGAAGACTGGGTTATCGAAGGCTATCGCTGGTCACGACAGCATTCGGTTTTCATCCCTTCTGACAAGATTATGGAGCGGATTGTACGCTCTGCCCGAAAAGCGTTTCGCGACGCGCTTTTCCAACAGATCTCCGAGCGTTTGTCATCTGGGACCGTCTCTGCGCTCAATGACTGTCTTTCTGACCCACTTCTCCCAACCGGCTTCCAGCGCATGAAAGACGATATAGGTGCTGCAACCCTGGAAAACGTTCTCCTGGCATCGACAAAGCTGGCGTTTCTACAACGACTGGATTTGCCCTTCGAATTGCTTGCGCACATTGACCGGAGATGGATCTCACGGATAGGGCGGCAAGTTGAAGGAGAGACAGCGTCGGAGATGCGTCGCCATCAGCAATCTCATCGCTTTGCCCTCTTGGCTATTTATCTCATGCAACGGCGTGCCCAACTCATCGACGGTCTAATTGATCTTCTGCTTGAGATTGTCCATCGGATGGGCACCCGGTCACGGCGCAAGGTTGTTCAGAAGATTGCAGCGGGTATAGGGGCAGTTCATGGCAAGGAGCGCCTGTTGGTAGATATTGCCTTGGCAGCTATCAGCGAACCCAAAGGTGTTGTTGAAGATGTAATCTATCCGGTTGTCGGTGTCGCCAAATTGCAAGCGGTGGTCAATGAGTATGAAGCCAAGGGAAGTTTGGATCAGCGGATCCAAAAGGTGATGCGCGGATCGTATGCCAGTCACTACCGGCGCATGTTACCGCCGCTTCTTTCAGTGCTGGAATTTCGATCAAACAATAGGTCATGGCAACCAATGCTGGAGGCCTTACGGCTGATAGTGCGCTGGAATAATGATGGGCGTCGGTTTATGCCCGCTGAGCGCGCGCCCAAGGGAACCATTCCGGGAAAATGGCGGGAAACAGTTGTCGACGACCATGGCCGTCTGAATGTGATCTCCTATGAGGTTTGTGTTTTGGCCCAACTTCGGGAGCGCATTCGGGCTAAAGAGATATGGATCGTCGGGGCTGATAAATACCGCGACCCGGACGACGACTTGCCACAGGATTTTGAAGAGCGTCGCAGCGCTTATTTTAGAGGCCTTGGCCTGCCTCAAGATGCGCAGGAGTTCATTGCGGGCGTCCGGAAACAACTCGAAGACGAACTACACCTTTTGAATGCGACAATCTCTGAAAATGCCAGTGTAAGGCTGAACTGGCGCGGCGATAACCGGATCAGAGTTACACCATTCGCGCCAGCGCCGGAGCCGCAAGGTCTTGTCGCCCTCAAGTCAGAGGTTTCCCGAACCTGGCCAATGACAGGGCTGTTGGATGTCTTGAAAGAAACCGCTCTTGAAACAAAATTTCTGGAGCAATTCCAAACCTCGGCCAGCAGAGAGGTCCTTCCACGGGAAACGCGAGATGGCCGACTTCTGCTTTGCCTTTATGGCCTTGGAACCAATGCTGGCCTCAAACGGGTCGCATCAGCCACGTCTGGGGTCAGCTATGATGAGCTTTTGCACATTCGACGCCGGTATATCGACCCACCTTCATTGAAGGCGGCCTGTGCCCGGGTTGCGAACGCTACTTTGGCCATCCGCAATCCGGAAGTCTGGGGGGACGCGGGCACAGCCTGCGCGTCGGACTCTACAAAATTTGGGGCTTGGGATCGTAATCTCATGACTGAATGGCATGCCCGTTATGGTGGTCGCGGTGTCATGATCTATTGGCATGTGGAACGCCAGACAACCTGCATCTATTCTCAGCTCAAACGTTGTTCCTCTTCAGAGGTGGCCGCCATGATCGAGGGCGTCCTGCGACACTGCACCGATATGGAAATCCAGCGACATTATGTGGACAGCCATGGTCAGAGCGTCGTGGGCTTTGCCTTCTGTCATCTTTTAGGTTTTGAACTAGCGCCGCGTTTGAAAGCCATTGCACGGCAGAAGTTGGCGTTGCCAAACGCCGGGATGCGGGCCCAACTTCCGAACCTGCTACCTATCTTGTCGGGTGTTATCGATTGGGAAGAAATCGAACGGCAATATGACGAGATGGTAAAATACGCGGCCGCCATGCAGACCGGGACGGCTGATCCGGAAGCGATCCTGCGACGCTTCGCCCGCACCGATGTGATGCATCCAACATACAAAGCGCTGGCAGAACTGGGTCGGGCCATCAAAACGATATTCTTATGCCGTTACCTGCGTTCGGAGGCTTTCCGGCGAGAAATCAATGAGGGGCTGAATGTTGTTGAAAACTGGAATAGCGCCAACGGGTTTGTCTTCTTTGGTAAGGGCGGAGAAATCGCAACCAACCGTATCACTGATCAAGAGACCTCGGCCCACGCGTTGCATTTGCTGCAATCGTCTCTGGTCTATGTCAATACGCGTATGGTGCAGTCGATCTTGCGACAACCGCGCCTGCAAAACAGCCTCTCCGAAGAAGATCATCGGGGGCTGACGCCGCTGATCTACGCGCACATCAACCCTTATGGAAGGTTCGAGGTCGATCTGAATAAACGCATCGACTTTGATCGGGCCGTCGCTTGAGGCCTGTCATTTTGGGTATACCTTACCTGACGTATCGGATGAACACATGAAACAGGTGAAAACCTGTTCACTTTGGGTGCCTTTCGATATAATGAACACATATTGACATAGGCACACTCAAAATGAACACATCCAGCGCAAAAATCGGCTACGCCCGCACCTCAACCACAGATCAGAACCTTGATGCTCAGATCACGGCGCTGAAGGCGGCCGGATGCGGCATGGTCAGGACTGAGCAAAAGAGCGGTGCCAGCCTTGAGGGGCGGCCCGAGCTTAAAACCATCCTCGACTTCATCCATCCGGGTGAAACTCTGGTCGTGACACGGATCGACCGGCTGGCCCGATCTCTCAGCGACCTTCAGGTCATCGTTGCGGCGCTGAAGGGCAAGGGCGCGCATCTTGCCGCGACCGAACAACCGGTGGACACCTCAAACGCCACGGGTAAGGCCTTCTTCGACATGCTTGGGGTCTTTGCCGAGTTCGAAACCAACCTGCGGCGGGAACGGCAGGCAGAGGGGATTGCCGCAGCCAAGCTGCGTGGCGTTTACCGCGGGCGGACCGCAAAGATTGATATGGCTGCTCTCCAAGTCAAACTTGCAAAAGGCCTCTCTCCCACAGAAATAGCACGTGACATGGGCGTGTCGCGTGGCACTGTCTACAAAGCAAAGGCCTTGATGTGAAAAAGAACAAGAGGAAGGCAGGGCAAACAGTTGCCCGGCAACCGATCCAAGAAAGTACGAGCAAGGCAAAGGTGCCACCTCCTCGAAATCTGACCCCGCCGCTGTGCGATCGTCTCCGCCGCGATCTGCTGAAAGCATGTCAAGGCGTGGTAGAAACTCACGGCCTGACTGTCGAGGGCGGTGAACTGAGTGACATCGATCTGCGGCACGGCTTCAACATCAGTTTCCGCGTTGGCATTCCAATGGAGGACGGCGCTATCTATTCGCCGGAGAAAGCAATGTTCGAAGTGCTCGCACTTCCGTTTGGGCTCGAGCCATCTGACTATGGGCGGACCTTCAAAGCACGCGGTGAAATGTTCAGGATTGTGGCCATAAATCCTAACAGGCCAAAGTATCCTATCAGTGTCGAGCGCGTGTCAGACGGGCGGGGGTTCAAGTTTCCGGCCGAAGATGTGGTACTGTACATAAGGAATGCAGAGGGGCACGTCGGTCCATAAATGTTCCACCAAAAGCCCAAATATGCAGCTTCGGGCCAGCTAGGCCGAGTTGTTAGCTTAAAAATTGCGCACATTCTGGCCTAGCCCATTTTCATGCATGCCGCCGATCTCCGCCGACTACGGATCCCCGGCCAGCTGCCGTCGGTGACGTCACTGTACCTACTACACCTAGCAGTTGGGCGGCACCCTTGCTGCGCCTCTCATAGTCACCGACTCAGGCGGGAACAAATCATCACGCTTCGATTGCATCCAGTTTTGAAAAACTGCAAAACTGTTCGACAAATTAGGACCCCTCAGTAAATCTAAGCTGAGATATTTCCTTCTTCTCCTATCGGATGATCAAATCCGCGCACGGATACCTCTCTACGCTTCCCTCCAGAACGAATAAATCCCCGCTGAAACGATCAAGCCGATACCAACTAGTGTAATCGTGTCCACTCGTTCGCCAAACACAATGGCCCCAACCAGAATCGCGAACAGAATACGGCTATATCGGAAGGGTGCGACCGCCGAAGCCTCTCCCAAACGCATGCCACGAACAATGCAATAATATCCTAAGGCCCCAAACACCACGCCGCCAAGCGTCAAAATCAGAAAGGAGCTGGAAATTGGCACCAATATCTCTCCCGTCGAAAAATGCCATAGTAATCCGGTAGGTATCAAAACTGCAAAGCCCTGAAATGATATGAGTGTCGAAGGTAGAGCTTCTTGGATCCTGCGCGTTGCCAAATCTCTCGCAGCTACCAAAAGCACCGATAACACGGCCCACAGTGAATTCGGGTCGAATCCTGCAAAACCAGAGCGGGTGATCAGCATGACTCCCAATAGTCCAAGCAGGACTGCAAGCCATCTGCGCCAGCCCACTTGTTCTCCAAGAAAGATAGAGGCCCCGAGTACAATCACTAGTGGTACTGCCTGATAAACAGCCGCCAAAAGAGTCAGATCGATTTTTGAAAGGGCAAGGTAGAATGTTAACGCCGCACCAGCCTCGCAAAGTGCTCGCAACAAAGGAAACTTACCCCATGCGCCGGGTTCATCGAACCTAATTCCTCTGCTCCACATTATGGCCGCAAAAAGGGAGGCTGTTCCAAGCCCAAACATGCAGAGCAGTTGACCAACCGGCAGACGGATCAACAGCAATTTTATGAACATGTCTTCAAATGTGAAAGCCGCCATAGACAGCGTGACGAATGCAATGCCCTTCTTATTGCTCATGGATTGCAACATCTGAACACCTACTTATTCATCTCTGGATACAACTCAGAACCCTTTTCAGACCAGCAGACGCCTGCAACAGCTATGAGTAGCGATGCAAATAGTAAGAGTGTGAACCCTACGAATTTTCCAAGAAAGATGAAGTTCAAAAACAGGATACCCAGAACGCAAAACTGCCTGAGCAACGGATCATGAATAATGTGCCAGCGTTCGGTGCAATCCTTCCTAACCGAGCGTTCGGCTCCAAAGCTCTGGAATTGAAACGCCCGCATCGCAGAACGAACCTTAGTCATGCATAGACCGTACAACGCCACATGTAGAAGCAACAGCATGGAACTTGTGAGAGATGATGCGGAAGACTGGCCCAGAAAGCCCCAATTCGTGATATGTGACCCCAATCCTGCAAGAAAGTCACTGGCTAACCAGCCCAAACTCGTTTCTCCGTCCGACTTCAAATAGATTGCATTCAGCTGGATTGCCGTGGCGGCAAGAATCCCAATGACCGTACAGCGGAAAATGACCCTCTGGAGCTTATCACTTACGAATTCTACGGAACAGCAATCAAAGTTCGGATCAAGTGACTTCGCTTTTCTGGAAAAGTCGTCGCTGATCGCAAATAGCAAGAGTAGCCCTGTAAAATAGAACCAGTAGATCAATCCGGAATAAAGGAATGCAAAAAGGGAAACCAGTAGAGCTTCCCAAATCGAGACGATGTCCGGTCGAAGCTTGGCAACGAGTATCCAATCAACGAGGTCTGGCGTGTCTGTTTGCGTAAGGCCAAGAAGATAAACGCCACCCCATTGAGCTATAAAAACAACAACAAACGCCACGATCGCCGCAAGCCAAAATGGAATGCGCAGGCCGAAGATGAGTTCGTTCCAAGTGCCCTGCTGTTCTATAGATTGTGCCATCGCCCGCCTCTCCCGCTTCCAGAAAGAAACGAGGTTCGCAATGAGCAGAAACGATGTGGGATAGAGGAAAAGGCACTCAATCGGCCAGCTGAGCGACCAGAAAAATCCAACCTGCTTGTTCAGATTTGGTCGCGCCGCATAAGTCAAGTCATGGTTTTCAAAAACAAATGACATCAAGCAAAGCAGGAAGTAGCCAGCCCAGACGAATATAGCGATACTGAGGCCATCCGTGCTTGTAAATAGTTTTTCAGACAGCCCAGCTAAGCTGCTTCGTTCGTTTTGTGACCCATCTTTTCTGTCTGACGAAGAATTGGTACCGTTTTCATTTTCGTTCGCTACTGTTTTCCAGCCGATTTCGCGACGCGCTTTGCGTTTCGATGCAAGCCGCTTGTTTGCCGATCGAAGCTCCCTTCTCCATGCTGCGATCGCGTCCGGATCGCCCAACCCAAATACGCGAGCTAAGCAAACAATGTTTTCTGAGCTGATACCTTTATCATTGTCTTGAAACCAATTTTGCACTGTCCGCACGTCCACTCCACGACCTTTAGGGTCAACCTTTAAGATCGCCTCTGCTAGTAGGTTGGGCGTCCATTCAGAGCTGGTATCTGCGGTTTTTACAAACGACAGACCCGTGCGGGCGGAAATTGCTTCCTGAAACAGTTCCTTGAAATCAAGGTCTCCGCTGAGCGGTCTGGTCACGTAGTTCTTATCGATGTGCACCATCTTCGGACCTTCGCTCCCTTCCTTCGCGAAATAATTGTCGAACGACAAGCGAATAGATGACTTTGTTTCTTTACTTTTCAGAGGCTTGCGAAGCTTGATTTCGCCTTGATCGTCTCTTTCGTGCGATGGTAAATAACTACGGTTATATTCCCTTATAGAGGGAATATTGTGTTGCAGCAAGGCGGACATTTAGCCGATAGATTTTCCAGTGTAGGTTCTTTGAGGGAAACTTGAACTTTAAATGCCCCACTCAAATCAATGGTGAACATTTGTGGCAGACAATTGCTCCGGCGACGATTCAACTACTGAAGGGCTTAGCGAGATGGGTAGAAAGTTGATTTCCAAAAATCTTAAAGAGACTACGTTTGAAGACAGTGTCATTGTTCCAACACTAACACCCTTCGACGAGCATGGCATGGTGATGATGCGTGCCGTCACCGACCAAGCCAGACGCTTGTCGCTGATTGACGGCATTCTCGGCATAGCCGTCAACACAACACTTCGGGAACGGCAGTCACTGTGCCTATCGGAACGTCTGGATGTTCTTCGGCACACCCGAGATGGACTTGATCTCAGCCAGTTGGTCCTAGCCTGTGTCGACGAACTGTCGGGCCATGTCGAGGATGAGATCGCGGGCTGCTTCAAGGCAGGAGCCGACGCCGTCATCACCTTCCCCATCCACTGGCAGGACGGGCTGGAGGCCTGCGCCTTCGATCCGCATGTCGCAAAGCTGACCGAATTAACCGAGCAGTTGCCCCTGCCAATCATCGTTGCCCTTGGCAAAGGTCAGACCCATATCAGCAGCGAAAAGCCTGAGATCACCACGCTGACTAGCTATATCGCCCCGCATGAGGTGACAGCTCTCTGCAATTATTCCCGTGATGGTCGGTTCCACGATGCCCGCGCCGTGCACAATCGTCTGTCTCCCCTTGCCAGTCTCCTCACCAGCCATGATCAAAACACGCGCGAACTTATCTATCGCGAAATCGCACACAATCGTGGCCTTCTCGCGTCAACAAATGCGCGGGGAATAACCAAGCCACTTCCCATAGATCTCTGCGCGAGAGTACACAAAACACTTGATGAGATCGCACTCAAGCCAATCAGCTGGATTTGAAACAACCCTACGAACAGGTACTTCACTGACGCATGTTTCCTACCGCTCTATCCCGCGCGACTGATCCTTACCGCGATCCGGTGTGCGATCCAGCCGTTGGATCTGCTCCCGCATTTGGCTGATCACCGGTATTGCGTGCGCAACCACTTCGGCACGGTCCTGAATGCGTTTGCGGTCCGAGGCCGATTGCGATTTCAAAGCTGGGTCCTGATCAATACCGTTCCGGATGGCCGCATCTCCCTTGCCGTAGCGCTCGGTGAGGCCTTGACGGAAACGGACGACTTCTTGCACCGACGCTTTCTCCGCGACCAAGCCCCGTGTTTTTTCATCCTTCTCCGGCCCTGACGGCATCTTATGGACTTGTGTCATTCGCTCCATATAAGCGCTCGCTTCAGGCGACAGATCGCGGATCGGTTTGCGCATGGCGACCTGTCGCACTTTATGTGCTGCAACAATTTCGAGATTGACCTCTTCCAATACGGTGAAGTGCTCATCAATTTTGCGGGCCATCATTGGCGTCAGTTCAAGCGCTGAGCGGCGATCTCCGTTTGCGATCCCAAGTCGCGTCTTGCCCTGTACATCACCAAAGCTTTCCGGCGACCGTTCGATCTCGGAAACCAATGTCCTGGTGTCTCCTTGATCGGTGTATTGTGCCACCATTCGAGCAACAGCCTTTTTCGGTTCGACATAGATCCGGAACGCCGCATCATTCGCCATGGCCAGGCTCGGCCGCGCATCGATGTGTTCGGCGGCACGAACGCGCAGCTCTCGATCCAGCAACGGCGGCAGATCGGGAACGGCGTCAATCAACGGTTTTTCTGGCCGCATGTTGGACCTCACTTTATCTCTTGTTTGATCTGTTGAGTGATTTCGGGTTTTATCGTGACCCTTGGATGGTGACCGATTTGTTCCATCGGTGAACGCTGAAGCACGCTCAACATCCCAAGGCCTGAAACGCTCGATGAGCGGTTGCAGTGTCGCTTGCGTTTCAGCCCACTGGGCGGCAAAGACCTCGGCCCAGTTCTCGCGGGCGAACTGCTTCCAACTTTCAGGCAACCCGTCCAGAACCCGAGCGTCCTCGTTTGGCGTGTGCGAGCCGTGGTTCAAGATCGTATCTTTGGGAAAGGCAGACCGAAGATCCGCGTTGAACGATCGCAGTTCGTGCGCAGACAGGGCGAGGTTCAACTCATAATGCGCCCGGCGCGCAAAGCCTCGTTCTTTGCGGCCACAGATCGTCTCCGATGCCAGAGTGTGTGACAGACGGTGCAAGGACTTCTGCAGATGCACCGACATCTCGGGCGGCCGGATGGGAGCGTGAACGCGCGATGCAACGTCCCTGCCCTCTTCCCTTTCCGGAAGAAGGATCAACTTGTCTGGCGTGTTTTGACGCTCCGGTGCCGGATGACGCAATTTCTGGAACCGCGCAGCCAAGTGATCAAGCCGCTCGCGCAGGTACTGGACATTGGCTTTTACGAAGTCGGTGATGACACGTGTGGCCGGGAACCCGCGCCGTTCGGCAAAGCCGCGAACAACATCTTTGTAATCCACCCCGTCACGATAGAGAGCCGTTGAATCCTGCAGCCGGTCGCGGATCATCATTTCCACCAACTTGCCTTTGCTGCGATAGTCCTCTCGTGAAGCGTAGAGGGACACGTCATCACGGTGCCGGGTCAGCGCCACATAGGAAAGCTGCGCGTCCATGGTCGGAGACAGATAGACAAAGGCACGGTCGACCGTATTGCCCTGTTCCTTGTGGATCGTGCGCGCATATCCATAGTCGATATGATTGTACTCGTTGGCCCGCAGCGTGATTGGATCGACCTGTCCTTCGACCAAGACCTTGAGCAGGTTTTTGTCGGCGTCCATCACCTGACCCGTCGATCCATTGAACACACCGAGGCTGCGTTCGTTCTTCAAGAATAGGATTTGATCCCCTGCCGCGAAGGGCTTTTCGCCACGCTCTGATGCAAAGATATGCTCGTCACCAAGCGCGCCCTTGGTCTTCAACATCTCACGCACTTCGACGTTGAGCGCAATCACGTCCTTGTTGCGATGCGCCATGATGGTGATGTCGGCTGATGCCTGATGATAGGGCATCCAGTCCCGGATCAGATCGGCCCGCGCGTCCTCATTGCTTTCAGACCAGCCGAGCTTGTCGTTCTCAAGATAGGCCGCAACGCCTTCTTTCGCCCTACCTGATCCGAACGCGATTGCAGCGTAGCGCATCCACGGCTCATGCTGGCGCACCACGCTGTCGAGTTCGCTGTATCCGGTCACATCGACAAATGCCCGGAACGCGGCACCGGCCTGGATGGGTTGCAGCTGACGCGCATCGCCGAGCACGATCATTCGTGCGCCGGCCTCGTTCAGCGTCCGTGTAATGCTCTCCATCTGGCGCGAAGATACCATGCCGGCCTCATCCATCACGAACACAGTTTTTGCGTTGGGCAGCATGTCGCCTTTGGCCCATTGATATTCCCAAGAGGCAAGCGTTCGACTTTCAATGCCAGCTTCCGATCGTAGATTATCGGCCGCAATACCGGCCAATGCGCCACCGACCACCGTGTGGCCTTTGGCCTCAAAGGCGATCCGCGTCGCCTCGGTTGCCGTTGATTTGCCCGCGCCCGCATAACCGACAAGTGCCCCCGCGCCGGTCTCACGGGTGAGATGCCGGACGACCATCTTCTGTTGATCAGTCAGATCAAATCCACGCTTCGCTTCGAACAACTTGTAGGCATTGTCGAGATCACGATCAGCGATTGGAGCCGACATGCGGCTTGCAAGACCATCAATGTTTTGCACCATCTGATGTTCGAGTTCGACCATCGTTCGGGTTGAGAACATCGCCTCGCTGGTCGCGTCGCCCGTGAACGGATCGAACGCTGGTGCCGCGACCGGCACCAACTCTTCATGCGCCCCCACATTATAAAACAACGATTGAAACTCTGCCGCTGAACATTCGGTTCTGTGGATTTCACGGGCGATGTCGTTCCGCGTGAACACCGCCTTCTGCGTGGTGATCTTTTTGAGCACAAGCGCCGGATCATCGGCATAGCGCAGATAGTTCTCGCGCGCCGCCAGCTTGGCATTCTCTGCCAGTTCCGACACATCACCTCGCGCGTCCATGTTGTCCGAGGCGGGTCCGCGATGTTTGCTCGGGACCGCATCAATCCCCAGCTCTTCAAACGAGCGATGATCAACCCGGATGTCAAACCCGAGTTTTGCAAGATGATGGTTCTGTGTCTCCGCCCAGGCCGCGCGCATCTCACGCAATCGCTCTAGTCCGCCAGTAAATTGTTCGTAACGGATCTTGCCGTCCTTACCCCGGACGGTTTCACCATCATCACCCAATACCGGCACACGCTTTGCGCCAAACCCTTCGTTGGTCAGCGGACGCAACGATGTCATCAAATGAATGTGCGGGTTGTCCGGCATGTCATGATAGGCCCAGTCCGCGACGATCCCATGTGCCGACAATTCACGGGACACGAAGTCCTGCACCAGCGCGATATTCTGCTCGGTTGATAACTCGACAGGTAGTGCCAGGACGAGTTCGCGCGCCAACTGCGCGTCTTTGCGCCCCTCATTGGCTTCCACCGCATTCCAGAAAAAAGCGCTCGCCTCAGACGCTGTATGATCCGCCGCAAACTCTGCAATCCACGCTGGCGCATCCTTCGGCAGCGCAAATTCCGAATGCGCGTTGCCGCCTTTGCGGGAATAGTCGATCTCTTCGGCGGTTTCCTCACGCTCCATCTTGGCGCAATGCCGATAGGCAGCAGCCGCCACAGCAGACCGTCCGCCCCCCTTGCCAATGATCTGCGCAGAAAGATGATAGATCGCCAACTTCCTTCTCCTTCCCGGCCCCTTTGCGTTCGTTGTCGTTTAGGTCCAGTCCGCTGCGACCGCCTAGTCGTTCGAGCGCCGCGAAAGCAGTCCCTTTGTGCGGCCCTCCAAGGCCGCACCCGTCGCTTGCGACGTATAAGTGCGCCATTGTCTTCAATTTTATATCTCATATTTACCATTATGTCTATCGTTATATATAGCGATGTAAGCTGAATTGATGTATTGTGTTTTCACACACTCGCAAGACCTCAGGATGGAGACCAAACCCCATGGCCAGAAAACCCAAATCCGTGATCGACATCGACAAAGAGATCGAAGCGCTCAAGGCACAACGCGTCGCCTCCATTGAAGCGCGTGCGGATCAAATCGGGAAGATCGCCGCCAAGGCTGATTTGACGACGTTGGAGATTTCAGACGCGGAGTTGCTGAAGGAGTTTCAGGCGATATCGGAGCGATTTCGCCATAAGACCGCCGTTCCCCACACTCCGAAATCTTGATGGTAAAATCACCAAAGGAGAACAACAGATGCAACGCGCCAAACACGCAGACCGGAAGCAAGAGACGCGGACGAAGATTATGATCGGTGAGGCTGCGATGCGCGTAGGCGCGGCTCATTTGCCGGTGGAAGAGATCGAGGCGGTTCTCGCACACTACGTCGAAACAGGCGGTAGCAAAGAGCTTCAGGCGTTCGTCACGCAACGTTCTAGCTCATCGATCAAACGATTAGCCAATGGCAGCAGCGAAGCGTCCTGCCGAGGCGATGCGGAGATTGAGACGATGGATCGCGCCAAGAGCGTGCTGCAATGATTTATAAGCCGGAGGTCGCGCCCTATCGTTGGCTCATCATCGGCACTCTGATCTGCGCCTTGTGTACCGGCCTCGCGTACTGGTATTTTTTCCAACGTCTCGCCTATCGCGCGCCGGATGGTGCATCGATACCGATAAAGTGGGACTATGTGAAAGCCTGTCTGCATCCGCTCGATCAAGACTATTGCCGTCAGATCAAGGCGGCGATGTTGCCGGAATCTGAACAGCAGTTCTACCTTGGCACGACCACTTTTGCAGCCTTCTTCGTAATGGCCATCAGCTGTTTCGGTTACTTGGTTTGGGAATGGGGGCTTCGCGTAAAGCCACTGATCATCAAAGCGGGGTTGACCGTCGCAGGTGCCCAAGAATTGGCACTAGCCTCTAACCATGAGATCAAACGCGACGCGAAAGGACTGCGTTGGTTTGGTGATTTCTTCATCAGCCGGTTGCGCGAAGTGAACCACTTCTTGGTCTTTGGTGCCATCGGTGGCGGCAAGACACAGACCATCCTGCCCCTGCTCCGCTCAGTCATGGAGCGCGGTGACAAGGTCATCGTGTTCGACTTCAAGGGCGACTACACACGCATGGCGTTTTCCAAACCAAAGGGTGAAGCCGACCCACAAGATCCGCTCTTGCTCGCACCGCATGATGACAGGTCTGTGATCTGGGACATCGCCAATGATCTCATCGTCGAAGAGGATGCGATCGAGGTGGCGAACCGGATCATTCCGGAAACCAAAGATCGGTTCTTCTCGGACTCGTCCCGCACGGTATTGGCCCTTTGCATCATCACACTGATGAAGACCAAACCGCAGAAGTGGACATGGTGGGAATTAATGGAGACGACGCAATTGCCGCTCGAGCAGTTGCAAGCATTTGCCAAAAAGTATCATCGAGACGCGATGATCTATTTGAACGCGGATTACCGTCAGGTGTCTGCAACAATTTCCACGATGGCCGCAGGACTGGGTGCGGTTCGGATGCTGGCCTATGGCTGGCGGTCGAGCGCGGGAAAGCGGAAAACGTTTTCACTGCGCAAATGGTTGCTCGACGAAGAGACCAAGGATCGCACGCTCGTGTTGCAGCGGTCGGGTCGGTTTCAGGATCAGTCCGAAGGATGGATATCGGCGTTTCTCACCGTGATGTCGTCGAATGTCTCAGATGTTTCATTCGGCGACAGCACCGACCGCCGTGTCTGGCTGTTCGTCGATGAGTTCGCGCAATTGCCCAAAGTGCATCGGTTTGAAAGTATGCTGGAGACTGGGCGTTCAAAAGGTCTCGCTGTTGTACTTGGTATACAGGGCGTCGAGCAGCTGGTGGCAAAATACTCGCAGCAGGTCGCAGACCAGATCGAGTCCTTGGTCGGCACGAAGGTGATCGCAAAGATCAATGTCGGGCAAACCGCCAGAAGACTTGAAGAGCAGCTCGGCAATACGATCATGATCACTCATAGGCGTGATACCGATGGCGGCGGGCGGCTCAAATGGATGCGCGAAGAAAAGCGTGAACCTGTCGTCCACCGTACAGATTTCCAGACGGAGCTGGGACCGCTGCTCCATAAGAAAGGCGTCTATGTCCTAGTCAGCGGCATCGGCAAACACATCTACCGTGTGCTGGTGCCCTACTCGAAATCCAAAGACATGCGTCCGGCTGAGGAACCCGCGACATGGACGATGAAGTTGCGCGAAATTTTCGAGGACGAGGCGGAGATAGCTCGTCAGGAAGACATCACCGCACAAGAAGAGATGAGGTTTGGAGAGCGAGAACCAGAGCAGTCAATCGAACCAGACGACCGTGGAAAGGCCCGATGAGCTGATCTTGACGGATGCCTAATAAATCGCAGCGGGAATGCATGACCAACCACCCACACAAAAAACGACCGCATGCCGATCTCAAAACTTGAAGATCGCCTTCTTATCAGATGTTGGTTTGATAGCGGCACCTTCTGAATTCATGCGGATGGCTACTTTCGGATCGACTGAATAGAGCCCGTTGCGGTTCTGTCGCTTCAGCAACCCGGTGTCTGCAAAACGGGATCGCCAACGTTGCACCGTTACGACTGTGGTCGACAAACGCTCAGCGCTGTCGTCCATACGCCCGAGGTAGCCGCTTTCCTGAATGTCCAGACAGATATCGACAAGCACGCGGCAGGCGATATTCTCTTTGGCTTTGTTGTAGTGGACCTTGACCTGTCGGAAGAGGTCAATGTTCACGCCAAGGTCGCCCGGCTTTAACGCAGCCGCGTCAGGCGGTCCTTCGAAGAACGTGACAGGGGTCGCGCCAAATAGTTCTTTTTCTTCAATCACCAGACACCCGTCTATTCCGCATGGTTCCGTCCCTGTAAATTTTAACATGCCATGCTTTCGAATTCACGGCTTTATAGACTCACGTCGAAGCTTATAGCACTTCAGGAAAAACTTGAATCACCAATACCCTGCCGCGCTACACGCTCTCGGGACATTGGTGATACATGATGTCTTAGATATTTCCCAAAATGCTTTATTGGAAGTGAAGTGTCGTGTCATCTTGATCCCGATACCACGTTCAGACGAGGGGAGGAGATCAATCGGCCCCGGTGGTGGGAGTGCCCACCGGGGCCGACCTCTGGGTCAGGCGGCCATCTGGTTGTTGGCGGCCTGGGGTTCGCGGGCGGACCAGAGCATCAGGTGGGTGACGCCGTCATCACCGATCTCGTCGAGCGCGATCACGTTGGCGTAGATCGCCATGGCGCCCAGTTCGGGGGCGGCCATTTTCACCGACAGGTAGTCGTTGCCGGTGGTGTCGGAGGTCTTCTTCCAGGCGGCACCGATTTCGTAGGTGCCATTGGCGAAGACGCGGTAGTCTGGCTGGTCACTGTGGGCCTTTGCGTTGGGGACGATCGTGATCTTGGAGCGAACGGCCATTGTGGCAAGTGTGCCGGTGAAGATGTCTTTTTCGTTCTTGGTGAGAGATGCGAGTTTATTGCTCATTGTATTTTCCTCTTAAGTTGTCAGGAACCATTTCCTGATGACACTGGACCAGCATGGGTGAAGCCGAGAAAACGCACCGAGAAAACCCGGGTGGTGCGGCTCGCAGCCGGACAAGCGCAGCGCCAGCAAGCGTCAGGACGGCGAGAACTCGGTCGGGCTTTTCGACATTGCGTTTTGGAGCGCCCATGCCCAGTGGCGGTCAATCAGGAAGTGGTTAATGACAGCCGGTTCAAGTGAGGAAATCTCTTGAGCAATTTGCACCTCCACCCCTTAAGAACGAGGATGATGAAGCACACCCCTACCCCAAGCCCTGCCTGTGCAAGATCTTGGCCCCATCGCAAAAGCCCGTGGCGATTAGCGCCGCTTTGCTTCGCCGCTTGGTGCCCAATCGCGCTGACGCCAGAGACTTGCCATCTCCACCGGAAACAATTGGTCTGCGAAAATGGTGCTCCGACGGTGCCTTTGGTCACACGCCAAATTGTTTGCGTGATGGGATCGGTGTCGCGTTGCATGCTCCACCAGCTCTGGGCTGACCCACATCCCGGCAAACACCGGATGGTGCCGACCCTGAAGTCGGCTTGGCAACCACCTTCTGGGTCGTTTGATCATGCCGTCAAGGGTCAGCTCGAAGGTCAGTGGGACCGTCGATGTGTTTGTGCAAGAGATCGAACCGCTGGATGACCAAATCCACGGCACGTCGCTTTGCATCCGCATCATCAGTGAACGTACCGGTGCGGACATAGCCTTGGAAATGAACGAGGTCGCCGGGGGTGAGGTGTTCTACAAGTTCCGTTCGAAGATGGTCTTTGAAACAAACAATGGTGTTCCATGCCGGTCGTTCCGGGCTGCGCGGCAGGGACTTCTGGCTGTACAGGGTATGAAAGACCGTCAGTACAAGCGCTTTTTCGTAAGGTTTGATGGTGCCGATGCGCACGATCGCATCCCATGTGAAGGAGCCGCTCATCGCTCATGCCTCCCCGATCATGCGCATCACCCGCACCAGGGCGATGGGCCGCGCTGTCCAAAAGGTTCTGCGAGCCCGGCAGCCAACATGGCGGTCCCAATCTCTCCTTCTCGGACCCAGATTTGGGCAAGATGACGACCGTATTGGTCCTGCCCGTCAAAGGCGATCCGGACCAAGCAAGTGTTGAGAAGTCGGGTGAATTCAACTGTTGCATCCTGCGCTAGCTGGCGTTCATCCACGCAGCGCCCTTCAACCTCTGGCGCATCGATATCAAGCAAGCGAATTTTTGTTCCCTGATACCAGAGTGTGTCACCGTCAACCACACAGGTGATGCGGCGCTCGTACGGATGACATTCCTGCCAGAGGACGTTGCTGTCGTCCGCTATGGCCAAGACAGGTCGGATCACGGCTACGACTAATAACACAGCCAACACGCATATATAGATCACGCCCTTTTGCATTCCGGTCGGAACTCATAAAGATGCTGGAAATCCGTTAGGTGCCCATCTTGATGAAACGCCCCGTACACATCGGGCCCGTCGTCAATATCGCCGCTCAAAGAGATTACGTAATCCTCGATGCCCTTCCGATAAGCCGGATCATCGACAGTATAGGGGAACGGTTCGGCAGCAACCACACGGCAGTCCTCGACTGCGACGATGTACCAGCCCGTGGTGCGGAGATCGAAGGCTTCGATCTCCGCCTTGCTTAGATGATTTGTGATTAGTGGCTGACAGAGGTCTTCGCCGACGGGCAGAGATGCGCGCGCATGAATGCTGATGACTTTCTGGCGGGATCGTAGCCGGTTGGCGAGCATAAATAAGATGTCGTCGTAACGATCCTCGTCGAGTGCTCGCAGCAGGCTTTCCTTGAAACTATTGTCGAGGCGCTTCACATCACTGCTCCTCAGAAATCAGGCTTTTATATCGTAATATATACCGCTATTTACGCTAGCTGTCCTGCGCCAATGTAAAGGCCGTACCATCATAGCGTGTATCCGCCGATTGTACTCTCAAGCTCTGATGAACAGCTCGCCCCGGTCTTTGACACAAGAGAACAGCTCGTCCCGAAGATATATCCGGAAGACGTCATCGGACAATGTCAGCTCATTGAACCTGAGATAGTCCGCCAACTGAATAAAGGCGTGCTCCACGTCGCCGTTTTACAGCGCTTGCGCGATGCTCTCGAGTGCTACGTCACTGATAAATTCCGCCTGCGTCATGTCATGCCTCCTCAGAGTTGAGGCATGACCCAAGCCGGGTGTTAGAAACCTTCCGTAAGAAAGGCGCGCCGCTTTTAGGCGCGAGCGCCCTGTACATGGCAAACGCCACCCGGCCGCTAAGGCCGTTTGGAGTTCTTACGGAGAGGTTTCTAAGCCTCACGCCCCGTGTGCGGAGCGCGTGGGACTTATGCGCCCGAAGGGGATGAATTGCAATGAAAACAACGTGACGGCCCTCATCGAATGCATAAACGCTGCACCGTTTCCGGCGCAGCGTTCTGGTTACATATAGCGATATCGATATGTGGCCTTGCACCGATGCTGTTTTGCCAAGGTGCCGCGCGCGCGATCGTTACCGGATGGCGAAGACTGCGTCAGCAGGCTTCGGGAGCACAGCGAGTAGAGCGCGGCCGGAACGGCGCGCAATTCCTCTTTTCCAAAACGGACATAACCTCAGACGACGACAGCCCAACACCCTCCATCAAACCAGCTGATCTCGTCGCTTGACTGTATTCAGCCGAGGGTGCCGCTGATGCGAAAAATGTTTGCGGAGCTGCGCCGCTACACTTCAAGGACCGTTTCATAAAGCGCCAGCAAGGTTCAGAGTTGCCGCAAGAGGCAAGTAACCGTGATGGAAATGACCATAATTTTTGAATTCATGAGCAACGACCTAAGCGTTAAGCAGCCCCACTGGCAAAAGAGATGGTCAATCTTGACGCCAGATGCCTATGCGGTTTCTGGTTTCTTAGTCCGGCCGAACCTGTCTGGGTGACAATAAGGCGGGGCCATTATCGTTACCGCTCAGGAGAGCGATTTCGGAGCACTGAACGGCCCGTGCTGAACTGGCTGAACCCCATCATAGGAGTTCAGCATTCCCCGCCTCCACCACAATGCCTTCGTCAACGCCTGCCGCGATGAACGCGGCGTCGGACATCACACACTACTCTTACTGCTCTCCGATATTGATGGACAGAAAGCGGAGGTTCGCTGCAATTGTCTAAAAAAGGTTCACTTCAAAGCTGTCATTAATGCGCCCGCTGCCCGAATTGGCCAAATTGAATGGCGAGCGGTGATCTATGGACGATTTACCCGGCTGAACAACTAAACTAGTTTCATCCTAGAATTGTATTCCTAGGAGATAGATTTGACGAACTTTTGGGATGGAGAACCGGTTGGTAAAAAGGAATTGCTGCGCCTGTTGACGCGCGACAGTAAGTGGTTGCGCTGGCAGGGTGAGAAAGAAGACCCGGCCGATCCCAGTAAGAAACCCAAGGCCGGATGCAAGGATCAGGTCGAAGAAGTCTCGTTGTCGGCGCTGCATTCAACCAATGTAGTAGTGCTGTTGGGGTCTGGTGCCTCCTTCTCTGCCAAGAATGAAGGCGGGCCAGACGCGCCGGGGATGTGGCACCTGTGGCAGGCGGTCAAGAACGGTTGCGGCGAAGCCGCGTTCAATGACATTGCGCGATCCGTAATTGGACACGTGCCAGATGACGGCGAGGAAAACATCGAAGCCCTTTTGAGCCTGTGCAAGATGTCCATCGAGTTGCTGGAGGTCAGGGCTGACAAGACTGAAAAGGATGCCGCGTTCCCTGACCAGGAGAGATTGGACAAGCTGAAATCGTTTGTAGCCACTGCAGAGCGAGAAATTCTGGCCCAAGTCGGTTTCGTGCACAGCGACACGGAACTTCCTGCCCACACAGGGTTCCTCCGCAAGTTCGCCCGCCGATCCCCGGAGAAGCCCAGAGTGAAGAACCACCGGCTGACGCCGGAGGCATCATTTGTCGGAATGTAATTCCAGATACTGCTTGATGACATCGTCTGTCACATTCCCAGATGTAGTCGAGAAGTATCCACGTGCCCAAAACCGCCTTCCCCAGTAGCGCTTTC
>DRFG01000054.1 GCA_011050655.1 Roseobacter sp. | reverse complement strand
CTTATCCCCGCCTGCCCATCATGCCCAAAATCCAGTGTGGCCTGATCATGGTGTCGCCCGCACATTCCTGCGTTGATCATCCGATCCGGGCGGCCCGAGGCGTCAAGTATTTCCCCGAACGGCGCAAAGCTGTCCTTGGTCAGGGGCTGAGTGAATATTTCAGGATTCATAAAGTCAGGGGCATGTGACGGTTCACATCCTTGTAAAGCAGATACCGAAAAGGTTGATCGCCGGTGGCGATGCAAGCCTGCGGACAAAATGCCCGAAGCCACATAAAGTCGCCTGCTGTAACAGGGACCCAGTCACGGTTAAGCAGATAATCTGCCGTCCCCTGCAATACATACAGGCCATGTTCCATCACGTGCGTTTCCGCAAAAGGAATATGCCCACCAGGTTGGAAAGTGACAATATTTACGTGCATGTCGTGACGCAGATCGGTCGGTTCAATAAAGCGCTGTGTTGCCCACGCTCCATCGGTATGAGGCATTGCTATATGAGGCACGTCATTCTCGTGAGTGACAAACGCAGGTGGTGTGTCCAACCCGACAACGGGAGTATAACGCTTGCGTATCCAATGAATTCCGCAAGGGATATCACTTGTATTGAATAGCGACCAATCTGACGCGGGCGGCAAATAGGCATAAGACCCCGGTCTAAGATCGTATGTATCCGGGCCAATAGTGAGCCGCGCTGTCCCGACAGCAACAAACAACACGCCTTGGGCAGCTTGATCGGGCTCGGGGTGCGCACTGCCTCCACCGGGTGCAACTTCAAGCGCATACTGCGAAAAAGTTTCAGCAAAGCCGGTCAAGGGCCGGGCCAGTATCCACGCACGGGTGTCCCGCCATCTAGGCAGGAAGCTGGTCACTATATCACGCTGTACCGATGCGGGTACTACCGCATAGGCTGTCGTGAAGACAGCTGTACTTTCCGGCGAGGCCGACTGATCCGGCAGACCACCGGGCGGGAAAGCATAGCTCGTCATAACATGTCCTCCAAGCGCAGCCGGGCAATACGTTCGACCTGCCTACAGGCGGTATCGAATTCTGAAGGAGTAGCATTTGCGATGCGCGTTTGGAAATGCCGTAAGATACCGGCTTTGTCGTGGTCTTTGACAGCGATGATGAAGGGGAAACCGTGCTTGGTCACATAGGCTTTGTTAAGCTCTTGGAACCTACTGCGTTCGGCATCGGTCAAGGCATCCAAACCCGCACTTGCTTGTTCGTTCGTGCTTTCGGCGGTGAGCCGCCTAGCGACCGCCAACTTACCGGCAAGATCGGGGTGCGCCCGCAATACGCCAAGGCGTTCGGCAGGGCTGGCAGAGCGAAATACCCGTGCAAGGGCGCTATGGATACCTGCCACGCAATTATGCGCAGGCCCCAGTTCCAGATCAAAAGCACGCTCTGCGATCCAGTCAGAGTGTTCGTACACACCACCGAATCTAGCGACGAAATCCTCACGGTTCAGCAAGTCTGCGCGAAAGATGGGTTTCGGAGGATAAGTTTTGCGCCAATGATCGGCTATTTCGATGCGGCGCGGGGTCCAGACGCCTTCGAACCGGCTGATGTATTCTAAAAAGCGTTTCAACGCCTGAATACGCCCCGGACGCCCGATCAGACGGCAATGCAGCCCCACCGACATCATCTTGGAATTGCCCGCCACCCCTTCCGCATAGAGCGCATCGAAAGTATCGCACAGATAGGTATAGAACTGGTCACCCGAATTGAACCCTTGCGGGGTGGCAAACCGCATATCGTTACAATCCAACGTATAGGGGATGATCAACTGGTCGCGCCCCGCAATCTGTGCCCAGTATGGCAGATCATCGTCATAGGTGTCGGAGATGTAATCGAACGTCCCGATTTCGGATGCCAACGCCACCGTGTTGATTGAACTGCGCCCAGTGTACCACCCCCGTGGCGCTTCGCCTACGACTTCTCGGTGCAGACGAATTGCTTCGGTAATGTCAGCGCGCTCTGCTGCGACCGTGTGATCCTTGTAATCAATCCATTTCAGCCCGTGACTGGCGATCTCCCAATTGGCGGCCTTCATAGCCTCGACCTGTTCAGGCGACCGCGCCAGAGCGCTCGCTACACCGTACACGGTCACCGGGATAGCCGCGCCGGTAAACAGACGGTGAAGCCGCCAAAACCCAGCCCGCGCCCCATAATCATAGATAGATTCCATGTTCCAGTGACGCTGACCCGGCCAAGGGGCGGCACCAACGATCTCAGACAGAAACGCTTCGGAAGCGGCATCTCCGTGCAAAATATTATTCTCTCCGCCCTCTTCGTAATTAAGTACGAACTGAACGGCTATCCTTGCCCCATTCGGCCATTGTGCGTCAGGCGGGGTCGGGCCATAGCCGCGAAAATCTCGGGGGTATCGTGTCATGGGGCGTCCTTTGGTTTGCACCCGGCAAAAATGGCGGCAGGGCACAGTAGATTTCAAACATTGATGATCTGAAATGTACAGCCGGTCCGGCGCGTAGAAAAGATTGGGCCGATGGTCGGTATCATGCTCGAGACGTTCTACATCCTTCAAGAAAAAACCAACGTCCAGCTCGGCCCAAAACACCCATTCCAAGGCTAAATCAAAAAAGAGAACACAAGGAGGGAGGTGGAAGGGACCGCTGTTCGGATGCGAACAGTCCTGTCGGCCCCTGCCCAAAGATCGCCGCACCTAATGCAGCTTGCCCGATCTTTAAGAATTCGGTCCCAGATACATACACCAGATTTATGTGCGGCGCTGGCAGGCCTCGCATCTGTTGGTATGTGTTACCTATATAAGCCCAGGATGATTCGCGGGTCAAAGTAAAAACGAATCGCTGACGAAAAAAATATTTCAGACGCGATTTGTGCGCAGGCAGACAAACGATTGACGCGCCTGATGCCAGCCGTATCCTATGCGCCTAACGTCTGTGGAAGGATCGGCATATGGCTAATGGTTATCTTACGACACATGTTCTTGATACCGCGCGCGGTGCACCTGCCGGAGGAATGGATATCACCCTGTACCGGATTGAAGGAACCAATCGGCTGAAGCTGGCGCAGATGACCACCAACGCAGATGGTCGCACCGATGCGCCGATCTTGCCGAAAAGCCAATTCGCCCCCGGAGTCTATGAGCTGCTGTTTGATGCAGGAGCCTATCTGGATGCTAATGCCGCGCCTCGCGATACACCTGGATTTCTGGATCAGATTCCCCTGCGCTTTGGGATCTCTGATCCGGATGCTCACTATCATGTTCCGCTGTTGCTATCCCCCTATGGGTACACCACCTATCGCGGCAGCTAGACCTGCGTGCCCCGTGTTTCCCCGCGCGCGCCTGAATAAAGGTGCGACCCGCATGGCAAACTGCCCCATCACTCGACAGGAATATCGATGCCCACTCCTCTAACTGATGCCCCCGCGCTGGCCCAAAACCATCTTCCCCAGGTGGCTGAGCCGCGCAACCCTGGGATGCCGCTGGATATGGACTGGGTGCGAGCGGTCAACGCCAATACCTCGGCGATTGAGCGACGTGCCGCAACGCTGCCCGCGCGCCGGTCGGTCAAGAAAGATCATCAGGTGGCATGGTTGCTGCGTGCGATCAGTTGTATTGACCTGACCACGCTTTCCGGGGATGACACCGCCCGGCGCGTCGAACGGTTATGCGCCAAGGCCCGGCAACCCCTTGCGCCCGATCTGTTGAAGGCGCTTGCCATGAAGCCCATCACGGTCGGCGCAGTGTGCGTTTATCACGAGATGATCGGCCCCGCCAAAGCTGCACTGGCCGGGACACAAATTCCGGTCGCGGCGGTATCAACCGGTTTTCCGGCAGGATTGTCTCCGTTCGAACTGCGCGTGCGCGAGATCGAAATGAGCGTTGATGCCGGCGCTGAGGAGATCGACATTGTTATTTCGCGACGTCACGTTCTGTCGGGCGATTGGCAGACCCTCTATGATGAGGTCAAAGCCTTTCGGGCGGCCTGCGGAAATGCTCATATCAAAACCATTCTCGCTACCGGAGAGCTCGGGACGTTGCGCAATGTCGCACGAGCTTCGCTGGTGTGCATGATGGCCGGGGCGGATTTTATAAAGACATCGACGGGCAAGGAAAATGTAAACGCCACGCTGCCTGTCTCACTCGTTATGATCCGCGCAATTCGTGACTATCACGATCGCACCGGCATGCGTGTTGGGTACAAGCCGGCGGGCGGGATTTCCAAAGCCAAGGATGCGCTAACCTATCTGGCTATGATCAAGGAAGAGCTGGGGGATCGGTGGCTGCGGCCTGATTTGTTCCGTTTTGGGGCGTCATCGCTGTTGGGCGATATTGAACGACAGATCGAGCATCACGTGACGGGTAGCTATTCCGCGAGCTATCGTCACCCTATCAGCTGATCCGGGTGATATCCGCGCCGCAATTGAGTATTTTAAAAAGGGTGAAGCCATGAGCGTTTCCGAAATTTACGAAACCATGGACTATGGTGTGGCACCTGAGTCGTCCGCAGATGCATTGGCTTGGCTGGTTGATCAGGGTAGTCGGTTCGGGCATTTCATCAACGGGGCCTTTACTGTCCCGCGCGATGATTTCGAGACCCATGACCCTGCCAATGGCAACGTGTTGGCGAACTTGAGCAAGGCGAATGCGCAAGAGGTCGAAACAGCGGTGGCAGCTGCTCGGTCCGCTCAGCCGAAGTGGGAAAAGCTGGGCGGGCACGATCGTGCCAAGTATCTATATGCCCTTGCGCGTCTGCTGCAAAAGCATAGCCGACTGTTTGCCGTCCTTGAGACGCTTGATAATGGCAAGCCTATTCGCGAATCGCGGGACGTAGACGTGCCGTTGGCGCAGCGTCATTTCTATTATCACGCCGGTATGGCTCAGTTGATGGAGAGCACATTACCCGACCGTGAGGCGCTAGGCGTGTGCGGGCAGATCATTCCATGGAATTTTCCGTTGCTGATGCTGGCGTGGAAAAT
>DRFG01000053.1 GCA_011050655.1 Roseobacter sp. | reverse complement strand
GGGCTTCGAAATCAAACAGATACGATCTATCGCCACGGGCGCGGATCTGCGCGGTGCCGTCGATCATGTAAGCTTCGCGCAGGCCGCGCTGAATCTGGCGTTGTCCTTCGGCAAGAAGCTGGGTGTCGGGTACCGGAACACCTTGTCCGCGCGCATTGTCGATCGCACGTGCGAGCGATATGGCATCTTGCTCAAGGTCACCTCGTTGCTCGGCCTCGTAAGCTAGGGCAGCCGATAATGAGTTTCCGACAACCGACCTTACGCGATCAGAAAACCAACCCTCTAGTCCGACGTTGATGGTCAGCCCGGCGAAGATGGCGACGCTGATTGTTGGAATTAGGGCCATCAACGCAAACACGCCGGTTAGACGCAGGTGCAGACGTGACCCCGCAGATTTCGCACGTCGTGCGGAAATCAGGCTTGCCACTTGGTTCAACACCAATGCAGCAACCAAAAGTATGTAGACGAGATCGGTAAGCAGAATCAAACGCAGGCTGGCCGCATGCCCGCCCTGCTCCATCGGGCCAAGAACCAAATAGGTGGCGAACGCAAGAACGGGCCCCAGACCCACAAGACCCAAGGTTGCAAGATTACGCACCCGACGCAAACGCCGCAGACGATCTAGACGCATAAGATAATAGCTGCGTGACCGGGAAAGCACCCGTTATCCTCACCGATGTAGTGATGCATGAATGCATCAACCGCCTATTTATGTGGTCCTGATCGGGGTTTGATACCCGATGGCCACGGTTATGTGGCTCTTTTACATCATTTTACGACCGCGTGTCACCTCAATATCGAGATCGGTGATTTTTTTTCTCAAGGTATTGCGGTTAATACCTAGCAGGTCGGCACATTTAGCCTGATTTCCTGCAGTTGCAGATAGGGCAATTTCGATTAAAGGGGCCTCTATTTCCCGCAAAATTCGGGCATATAGCCCGGGGGGCGGCAACATTGATCCGTGATGGTCGAAATATCGACGCAAATGGCGTTCGACCGAAGCCCCCAACTTTTCGGTATTTGCCTGTGCACGCAACGGTTCTGGATCGGGTTGATTACCCAAAACCAGTTCGGCTTCTGATTGACTGATTTCTGCGGCCCTGCTGGTCAACGCGAGTTGGCGCATGGCATGTTCCAACTGACGCACATTGCCAGGCCATTGATAATTCGCAAAAACCTTCGAAGCGCCATCCGAAAGGATACGAGCCATGGTGTTTCCCGTTTCGGCCCGTTCAAGAAAGTGGACTGAGAGCAGGTTTATGTCCTCAACACGGTCGCGCAGGGCCGGTACATGCAACGTGGCACCGGACAAGCGATAATACAGATCGCGGCGCAGGCTGCCCGTTTTCATGGCAGCCGCCAAATCAGATTGGCTCGTGGCTAAAAAACGGGGTCCGTGGTCGCCGGGGGTGTCCATCATTCGGGCGATACGGGCCTGAATCTCCTGAGGAATGTCGCCGATTTCATCAATCAACAACGTGCCACCCCTAACCCGCGCCAGAACCCGCGCAGGCCCTTCTATATCTTGTAGTTCCGAGGCGGTGACGGTCACGAAGGGTAAGCTGCGCCGGTCGGAAAAGTCGTGGATGGCCTTAGCGATAAGTGATTTTCCCGTGCCGGATTCGCCCCATATTAATACAGGCAGATCCGTGTTCATCACCCGTGCCACGACCCTGTAGAGCGCCTGCATAACTGGCGTGCGCCCGACCAATGGCAGATCATCACGCTCTGCGTCGCTTTCGTTGGTTTGCACAGGTCGGCGCGCCGGTCCGCTGCGTTCTAGCGCGCGGGCCGTGCGTTTCATAAGATCGGGCAGATCGAATGGTTTGGGCAGGTAATCATATGCTTCGGCCTCGGCGGCTTTGATAGCGGTCATGATAGTATTCTGCGCCGAAATCACGATGACCGGCAGACCGGGCCTATCCTGCGCAATCTTCGGTAGCATCTCAAGACCGTTGCCATCAGGCATTACTACGTCCGAGATCACGACGTCGCCCTTACCTTCGCTTACCCATCTCATCAACGTCGTCAGGCTCGATGTCGCGTGAACCTTGCACCCGGCGCGCGTCAATGCTTGGGTCAGAACGGTGCGGATCGTGCGGTCGTCATCGGCGACCAAAACTGTGCCATCCATTATTAAGTCTCCTGTCCGAGTGCGGAATTTTCGGCGTTGGTCTTGTCGGCCCGAGGCAACGACATGCGAAAGACGGTGCGACCGGGCGTTGAGTTAACGGAAATCCAGCCGCCGTGGTCCGATATGATCTTGCTTACCAATGCTAAACCCAGCCCAGTGCCGTTCTCGCGGCCCGATACGAAGGGGTCGAACACGTCTGCGCGGATCGCATCGGGAAGTCCGGGCCCATCGTCGATGATCTCGATCTGAAGCGGCAGCGACTGACCGGTTCCGTCAGAACGGCGCATGCGGAATGAATGTTCGTAATAGCTGTGCAGCTGGATCGTCCCGCCTTGATCTCCTGCAGCTTCAGCGGCATTTTTGAGCAGATTCAACACCACCTGTAATAGTTGATCCTTATCCCCCAAAGCCGGAGGCAGCGATGGATCATAATCTTCGATAATTTTCATCCGCGCGCCAAACCCCAAAAGCGCGGACCTGCGGGCGCGGTCTAGAACGTCGTGCAGGTTTAGCGCCTGTCGTTCCGGTGGCATCAGATTGCCGAACTGCTCCACCTGCTCCAGAAGTTTTACGATGCGGCGAGATTCGGCGACAATCAGGTCGGTCAGCTCCAGATCTTCTGCGTTCAGGTTCATGCTTAGCAATTGCGCAGCCCCGGTGATGCCAGCCAAGGGGTTTTTGATCTCGTGCGCCAGCATTTCGGCCATGCCGATCGCTGATTTCGCGGCAGACTTTACTGTATGATTCTGCGTCATCCGCCCGGCCAGCTCGCGCGGAGTGATCATCAGGATCATCTTGCCCGAACCATCTGATAGTGGTGCTAGGTGCAGCGCACACGGTACGGGTGCGCGTTGCCCGCTCCCAACATCGGCATCATTCACAAACAACGGCGTCCCGGTTTCTCGGGCGCGGGCAAAGGCATCCTCTAGCGGGGCATCAACGGCGATCATATCCCAGACTGGGGTTCCCCTTACGGATTTGGCCGAAGCGTTCAAAAAACCTTCGGCTTCGGGGTTGAGGTCAAAGATAGCATCATCGCCTGCAATCAACACAGTTGGGACCGGCAATGAGGCAAAGATGGTGTCGGTGTCCACTATGCAGCCTCTGCTTGCTTGTCGGAAATCATCGCCGATGCGATCAGGTGTTGGACTGTCTTGGTGTTCTTCGCGGTTAACACGCACCGGCGCAAATCGGCCGGGGTACCGCATTCGTCCATGTACCAGCCAAGGTGCTTACGGGCGACACGCAGCCCCATCACTTCGCCGTAAAAATTGATAATGGCTTCATAGTGGCCACCCACCATCTGCGCAAAATCTGCGCCTTGCGGGGTGGTGGGTGCCGGTGTGCCGTAAATCTCGTGGGCAATCTGCGCCAGCAGCCATGGTCGGCCCTGCGCACCCCGCCCTATCATGACACCATCAGCCCCCGAAGCTTTCAGCGCATCCTGTGCCGTGGCTGTGCTGACGATGTCTCCGTTGGCGATAACGGGAATTGAAACGGCGTTCTTGACCGCGGCGATGGCCTCCCAATTCGCGACACCTTTATAGAACTGGCAGCGCGTGCGCCCGTGGATCGTTATCATAGAGATGCCGGCGGCTTCGGCAGCCGTGGCGATTTGTGGCGCATTCAACATGGCGTCATCCCATCCCAGACGGGTTTTTAAAGTGACTGGGACGTTGACCGCGTTGACCACTGCCTCAATCAGGCGGAGCGCATGATCCGGCGTTTTCATCAGCGCCGAACCGGAATAGCCTTGGGTCACCTTCTTGGCCGGACATCCCATGTTGATGTCGATGACGCGCGCGCCCTGCGCTTCAACCATACGGGCCGCTTCGGCCATCGGTGCTGCCTCGCGACCCGCTAGTTGCACAGCAGACCCTTCGACGCCCAGACCCAGCTCGGCCTTTTCCAACGCTCCCGGACGGGCGTTTATCATATCGACGCTGGCCACCATTTCAGAAACAACCAACCCCGCGCCAAATGACGCCACAAGGTTGCGGAACGGCAAATCAGTGATTCCTGCCATAGGTGCCAGTAAAACAGGCGGATCGAGGGAAAATGGAAGATCAGACAGACCCAAACGCTTAATCCTTGTGCAGTTGCCTTTGGTGTACCGGGCTCCAACGCCGAACTCAATGAAACAGGTGCCTAAAGGAGCGGTTAAAGAAAGAGCGTGCCTAATTTTTAATCATTTTTGCCAGAGATTGCACCTGATGCTTGGGTTGAATAGACCTGAGGCCAGAATTCAGGGGTCGTCATATGTCATCTCAGCCTAAAATCGCCGCACTGATCGTCGCCGCAGGACGTGGCACGCGGGCCGGTGGTACCAGTCCCAAACAATGGCAGCCCCTGCGCGGCAAGCGTGTGATCGACCATACACTTGCGGCGTTTCAGGACCACCCGCTTGTCGACCGGGTGGTCGTCGTGTTGAACGAAGCCGACATGGCGTATGCAAAAGAATTGACCGACAAAGGATGCATCATAACCAGCGGTGGTGTCGATCGTGCGGGGTCAGTGCGCAACGGTCTTGCGGTGCTCGGGGATGCGGACCAGGTGCTTATTCATGACGCCGCGCGGCCATGCGTGTCACCCGAAGTGATTAACCACGTGATAACTGCGCTTAAATCCGGTCCGGCTGCGGCCCCGGGAATTGCTGTCACTGATGCGCTTTGGCTTGCCGAGGACGGTACAGTGGCAGGCATTCAGGACCGCACCGCACTTTATGCCGCTCAGACGCCTCAAGGGTTCGATGTAGCTGCAATTCGCGCCGCGCACGCCCACTATGACGGCGTCGCCGCCGATGACGTCGAGGTGGCACGCGCCGCAGGAATGGTCGTTGCCATCACCCCCGGCAGCATTGATAACCTCAAGATCACTTTGCCCGGCGACCTCGAGCGCGCCGCGCGTATATTGGAGCAGACTATGGATATCCGTACCGGCAACGGTTTTGACGTACATGCCTTTGGCCCCGGTGACCATGTAACGTTATGCGGGGTGACCATACCACACTCGCATGGGCTGGTCGGGCATTCGGATGCAGACGTAGGAATGCACACTGTAACTGACGCTATTTATGGAGCGCTTGCCATGGGTGACATCGGCCAGCATTTTCCACCCTCTGACCCGCAGTGGAAAGGGGCTGAAAGCCACATCTTTCTCAGCCACGCTGTCAGTCTCGCCCGCACCCAAGGGTTTGAGCTTACTCACGTGGATTGCACCTTGATCTGCGAATACCCGAAGGTGGGGCCTCATGCCGCAGAGATGCGTCGGGTGATGGCGTCTATTCTGGCAATCGACCTGACCCGCGTATCGGTCAAGGCTACCACATCCGAACGGCTGGGCTTTACCGGTCGTGGTGAAGGCATCGCTTGCATAGCCACAGCAACATTGGTGAAATCATGAATATTTCAAAACTCGTCGGCACCGTCCTAGGCATAGGCTATATTCGTCCGGGTCCCGGTACCTGGGGGTCGTTGGTGGCCCTGCCCTGGGGGTGGTTGCTACATGTGATTGGCGGGTTGCCGCTGCTTATCGCAGGTATCGCGGTTGCGTTTGGCGCGGGGTGGTGGGCGACGGCCCGAATGACCGCCGGTCAAGCCGACCACGATCCCTCGGAAATCGTCATCGACGAAGTTGTCGGCCAGTGGATCGCGCTGTTACCGTTAAGTTATGCGTCTTGGACGATGGATGTGAACATTCTGGTCATGTGGCCAGGCTGGATATCCGCATTTCTGCTATTTCGCTTGTTCGACATCTGGAAGCCGCTACTGGTCGGCTGGGCCGACCGGCGCGGAGACCCGTTGGGTGTGATGCTGGATGATGTGATCGCCGGCGTTTTCGCGCTGTTTGGGGTAATCTTGCTGGCGGTGATATATCATGTCTATCTCTTTGCCTGATATGCCCGCCCTGCTGGATCGGGCCAAGGCGTGCGGCGTAATGATAGCCTGCGCGGAAAGTTGCACAGGCGGTATGGTGGCCGCGGCGTTGACCCAGCTCCCCGGCTCCTCGGCCTTGTTTGATCGTGGTTTCGTGACCTATACCAACGCCGCGAAAATCGACATGTTAGGCGTATCTGCGTCTACGTTAGCCGCATTTGGCGCTGTGTCGGAACAAGTAGCCCGGGAAATGGCACAAGGCGCGTTATTGCGGTCGCAAGCGCAACTTACCGTCTCTGTCACAGGTATCGCTGGCCCCGGCGGTTCAGAGCATAAACCCGAAGGCCGGGTTTGTTTTGCAATCGCTCGGGGTTCCGAGGTGGTCTCGGAAACGCAGGAATTCGGCGCACCGGGGCGTGACATCGTACGCAAGGCGGCGCGGGATCATGCCCTTAGCCTGCTGTTACGCGCAATTTCTTAGTGCTTATAAATTCGGCATGGATCGCGCTGAGCTGCGTAATAATCAGGCACATTCAAAAATGCCTTATAAATAGCCTCATCTGCCTGCATTTTAGCTTTTCCATATGCATTGATTAGGGCTCTACCCGTGTGAACATTTTTCTACCGGAGGAACCAATGATGAATGCTGCCGATACTGCCTGGATCATGACCGCCACAGCGCTGGTCCTGTTTATGACGTTACCCGGTCTGGCGCTGTTCTACGGCGGGCTGGTGCGTAGTCGGAACGTTCTCAGTGTCTTTATGCATTGTTATGCCGTCGCGTGTCTGATGAGCGTGCTTTGGTTCTTTGCGGGATATTCCATCGCTTTTGGGCCAAGTACGTCGGGCGTATGGGGCGGGTTGGACAAAGTCGGGCTAAACGGGGTGAGCATTGACAGCCTTGCAGGCACCCTGCCCGAGATTCTGTTTTTTGCGTTCCAGATGACATTCGCGATCATCACACCGGCTCTTATCGTCGGGGCGTACGTGGAACGCGTCGGCTTTGGTTTTGTCTTGCTGTTTTCGGGGCTGTGGATGCTTTTGTGTTATGCCCCGGTTGTCCATTGGATATGGGGCGGCGGTTTTCTGTCGGATGGTGGGATTTTCGGTGAAATCGGTGTTCGAGATTTCGCGGGTGGCATCGTGGTTCATGAAACCGCGGGGCTGGCGGCCTTGATCATCGCCGTATTCCTAGGACCGCGCCTGAATCACACCACACCGCCGCACAATCCGGGCTATGTGATGATCGGTGCAGCCATGCTGTGGGTCGGCTGGTTCGGTTTTAATGGGGGATCCCAACTTGCGGCCGACGGTGGTGCTGCGATGGCGATAACCGTGACGCACATTTCCGCCGCGACTGCGTCGCTGACCTGGGCATTGTGGGAACGGGTCAAGTTTGGCAAATCCTCAATGGTCGGTCTTGTGACGGGGACCATTGCCGGGCTGGCATCCATTACCCCCGCATCAGGCTTTGTCGGGCCTTGGGCGGCGTTGTTAATTGGCGCGGTTGCCGGGGTGCTTTGCCAAGAAGCGGTGATGTTGATCCGAAACAAAGCCAAGATCGACGATACTTTGGATGTATTTGCGGTACACGGCGTGGGCGGTATCTTTGGCACAATCATGATCGCAGCCGTGGGCGCTGGCACTTGGACAGCTCAGCTTGGTTCGCTTGCAATCGTAGGGATCTACACGACCGTGGTCACTGTTGCGCTCGTTGTGATCTGCAAGGCGTTCACATCCCTGCGCGTGTCGCGCGAAATCGAAGTCGGCGGGCTTGATCTGGCGGTCCATGGCGAGCGCGCCTATGACTTGAGCAACTAACCAAACTTATGACGGGCCTTGCCATAACTGGCGAGGCCCGCAGCAGCAATAAGGCCCTATACCTGCGGCCCATACAACGCTTGAGCGCGTTTTTCAAAGGCCTTCACGACGCGCTGCATTGCTTCGTTGAACACCACGCCGATGATCTTTTGCAGAACGATGTTCCTGAATTCGAAATCGACGAAAAAAGAGACCTTGCAGCCACCTTGGTCAATGTCCTCGAAGTGCCAGTTCGACCTCATGTATTTGAACGGCCCATCCAAATATTCGGTATCAATTTTCTTGGGTGCAGGCCAAAGCACCACGCGACTGGTGAAACGTTCGCGAAATACCTTGAAGCTGATGACCAGATCCGCCTCCATCACCTCGTGATCGCCCTTTTCTTCGCGGCTTTTGATCCGCGCGGCAGAGGTCCACGGTAGAAATTCGGGATAGGATGCCACATCGGCCACCAGATCGTACATCTGTTGGGCGGTATAGGGCAGTTCGCGGGTCTCTGAATGGGTAGGCATTGATTTCCATCTATCTTGAAGTTACGCCCTTATGAAATCTTAAGTGCCCCTGTTTCAAGGTTAAACCCATGACCACCCCGTCTTATGTCATCGACGAAATGATCTCGGCTAAGGCGATCGCCGCCCGGATCGAAGCATTGTGCCGCGAGATACAGTCCGAGTTCGAGGGTACCGATAAGCTGATAGTGGTCGGTTTGCTGCGCGGATCATTCGTATTCATCGCTGATCTTGTGCGTGAACTTGACCTGCCTATCGAGGTCGATTTTCTGGAAGCGTCCAGTTATGGTGACGGTATGGAAAGCAGCAGAGAGGTCCGCATTCTTAAAGACTTACGAGGCGTCATTGAAGGGCGAGATGTCTTGGTCGTCGAAGACATCGTTGATACGGGTCACACGTTGCATCATGTCAGAAATCTGTTGCTGTCGCGCGAACCGGCGCGGCTGAAAACCATCGCATTGCTCGACAAGCCGACGCGCCGCGAAGTGGAAATGAAGGCCGATTGGATCGGCTTTGAAATACCCGATGAATTTGTCGTCGGCTACGGGATTGATTTTGCCCAACGTAACCGTAACCTGCCATTTATCGGAAAAGTTCGTTTCACATGATGAATATCGTCTGGTTCATGAGAATGAAGCGGTGGGTTCAGAATCCCCCTTCGCCGAAGCGCGTAAAGTTCGTATTCGCGATCATTCTGGCAGCAGCAGTGATTTTCGGCATCGAATATATGGGCTGGTGGCCGGATTGGGCAACCAGCGAACGTATCGGTCGGCGGTTCTAGGTGTGACGCTCACGAGGGTTGCATAAAGGCGACCTGAGGGGCGACGATAGGGGATATGCATCGGGTGGCTCTCTTGCAATCAGCGCGCTTAGGCAGCCACCCAAATTGCTCCTTACCCAAGTTTCGCCTGGCGTGCGGCCCGCAGCCGCGCAAAGTCGTCACCGGCATGATAGCTGGAACGCGTCAACGGCGACGCCGAAACCATGAGGAACCCTTTACCGTAAGCTGACTTTTCGTAAGTGGCGAATTCGTCAGGGTGCACGAAGCGATCAACGCGGTGGTGCTTTGGCGTCGGTTGCAGGTATTGCCCAATCGTCAAAAAATCGATGTCGGCAGCGCGCATGTCTTCCATGACCTGCATCACCGATTGACGGTCTTCGCCCAAGCCGACCATGATACCTGATTTGGTAAACATCATCGGATCAAGCTCTTTAACCCGCTGAAGCAATCGCAATGAATGGAAGTACCGCGCGCCCGGGCGTACCTGGGGGTATAAACCGGGCACCGTTTCAAGATTGTGGTTAAACACATCCGGGCGTGCGGCAACGACGATTTCCAACACCTTCGGGTCGCAGCGGATAAAATCAGGGGTGAGAATTTCAATGGTCGTGCCCGGGGATCGTTTGCGGATGGCCCGGATGGTCTGGGCAAAATGTTCGGCACCGCCATCTTCGATATCATCGCGATCAACCGATGTAATCACGACGTGGTTCAAACCCAGCTTAGCCACCGCATCTGCCACCCTGCCCGGTTCGAACACGTCAAGCGCCTCTGGCGGCTTGCCGGTGGCGATGTTGCAGAACGTACAGGCACGGGTGCAAACTTCGCCCATGATCATCATCGTCGCGTGACCCTGTGACCAGCATTCACCGACATTGGGACAGCCCGCTTCTTCGCAGACTGTCACCAGTTTGTTGTCGCGCATGATCTTGGCGGTGTCGGCATACCCTTTGCCCCCCGGCGCCTTTACCCTGATCCATGCCGGTTTTTTCGGCTGCGGGTTGTCAGGCCGCTTTGCTTTTTCTGGATGGCGCTGTTCGGGGATTTTCAGGTCGCGCATGATCAGGCTCCGTTCTACCATTTCCGTCCTATGTAGACGGTTCATGCTTCGCTTAAAAGGGGGTGCAGACGATGCGCAGCTAAGTCTGTATAAAACGGTGGCTAGCCGATCATTGCGCCACCCGGACCAAGGGTCTCGTCATAATGCTTGCGCAGACGAATAAGCGCGATCCGCAAAACGATCTTGGCCGATCGTGCCGACCACCCCAGTCTTTTCTCCGCTGTTTCAAGGCCCTCAAGGTAACAGCAACACCGCAACACGACATCTGACAGGCCGGGGCCAAGTTCCTCAAGTGCGGCTCCAACGCGGGCGCGCGCCACTGCCGGGGCGCTGCCACCTTGGTGGTTGGCAGGCGTAGCCCCACCGGGTGTCAGGAAACGTTCCCAATTCACGGTGGTGTTTTCGCCCATTTGAGCCAGTTCGAAATCTTCACGCAATCGCTCCCCTGCCTGCACCTGCCGGTTTGAAAGAAACCGGGTACCGTCTTTTTCGCGGCGCCGGGCCAAGGCCGACAACGGGCTTTCTGCTAAAGTACGTCGCGACTGTCTGCTGGTCTCCGCGGAACCGTCGTTCTCTTCTGATTGCTCTGCAAAGGGTGTTTGAGCTTCTGCAAAGCCAGCCTCACTATGTGGTACGTCCCGCAGCAGCATTTGTTCCAACGCGGTACGGCCTGCTGCGGTGATATGATAGCGTACAATTCTACCGGACCCTTTGGTGGCGATCCAACCCTTTAGTGCCATAGCCTGTGCAATGGGCCGATCTACTACAGCCGTGCGGGTGGTACACCTGCCAGCCCCGTCCCGCACAACAACCGCTTTTTCCATATCTGCGGCAATGGCAAGCACCGCGCCGGTTTCGCACAAACGACGCAGTATTCGCCGAGCTTCGCGCGAAAACGTTTCATCGTCAGGCATCATGGTTTCTGTGGTCAAGCGCATCTGCTGATGGTCCTTTGCTGGCGTTACCTTACTGCGGCTCACACGACCCAGTGTTTCTAATGCGTCGTCAACCAATGGGTCGTCGCGACGCGTCTCAATCCTGCGTATCTGCCGCAAAATAGTTGAGGCATGACATTCGGCCGTCCGCGCAAGCGCCCGAATCGGCTGCCCAAGCTCGACGTGTGACAAATAGTGAAACGCATCCGGCGGTACCCATTCAGGTATCCCGACGGTCCCATTTTGAACTGGATTGCAATCATTTAACAAAGTCATGTTCCCTCTGTCCTTCTTCTCAAAGTTGATAAAATACCCACAGAGTTATCCACAATTACGTTCATGAAGGTTACCTGTGCGTTAATATTAATCCTCTGAGGTCATGATTGTTTCTAAATCGTAAACAGTCGTAACCACGTCGAACGGCGGCACCTGAGATCGCGCAACATGTTGCATTGTCATGAAAGACTTGCCGGATCGTGCCGCGTTATGGCTCTCGAAACCGTCAAGGATATGAATACATGCAAGATATACTTTCTCGTCTCCACGCGCTTAGGCGGCCTCAAACATTAATGAGGGCTGTGCGCATGGGCGTTGATAACTATCGTCGCGGCACACATCTGCGCCGACTCCTTGGCTGCACGACTTTACCTCGCAATGGTCCTGCACTACTCCGGCTGATCGACATGGAGGCAGAGCTGAACGTTCAACGGAAAATGGCGGATACAGGGTATAACCTGATCCGCCATGTCGAAGTGTTGATCGCGATTGTGTCAGAGGCCCGGCTTTTACGCACAGGCCAAGGCCGCCCCGACGTTACATGAAACTGTCGGGTTCGGCGGCTTTTCGTTCGCTCACGAATGCATCAAGTGCTTCGCGTACAGAAACGTCCATCGCCGGTTGTACGTAATCACCCAAAAGCTTTTCGACTCGGATGGATGCGAGTGCCTGCGTGTCACGTGCTCCTTCATCCGACCAGGTCTCAAACGGTTTGTAGTCCAGCAGGTCAGATTTCCAGAAAGCTTGTTTGAAGTTGGCTTGCGTATGGGCACATCCCAAATAATGGCCGCCAGGGCCGACCTCGCGGATAGCGTCCATCGCCTGTGCATTTTCGTCGATTTGCACGCCGCGCGCCAAGTGATGCAAAGTGCCAAGTTGATCTGCATCCATCACGAATTTCTCGAAAGAACTCACCAGCCCCCCCTCTAGCCAACCACAGGCGTGAAGCATAAAATTCACTCCTGACAAAAGCCCCATGTTCAGGCTGTTCGATGTCTCATAGGCGGCCTGAGCATCGGGTAGTTTGGACCCGCAGAATGATCCGGCGGAGCGGAAGGGCAGCTTCATTCGCCGCGCGAGCTGGCCTGCACCATAGGTAATATGCGCCGCTTCGGGCGTCCCAAAAGTCGGTGCGCCCGAATTCATGTCTATAGAAGTCACAAAGGCACCGAAAATCACCGGTGCCCCCTTACGGACCAGTTGGCTATACGCAATTCCTGCCATGACTTCAGCCAGAACTTGCGTCAATGTACCGGCCACAGACACAGGTGCCATCGCGCCTCCGACGATGAAGGGCGATATGATCGACGCTTGGTTGTTTTCGGCGAACACCTTCAACGCGCCCATCATTACGTCGTCGAAAGTCATCGGCGAGTTGATGTTGATTAGCGATGTCATCACGGTATTTTGTTGAACGAAATCTGCACCAAACAGAACCTTGCACATATCTACCGAATCCTGGGCTCGGCTTGGCTCGGTTACCGACCCCATGAAGGGTTTATCGCTAAGTGTCATATGGGCATGCAGCATGTCGAGATGACGCTTGTTAACGGGTATATCCGTTGGTTCGCATACGGTTCCGCCGGAATGGTGGAGCCATTTCGACATATAGCCCAGCTTCACGAATTTATTGAAGTCAGCCATAGTGGCATAACGCCGCCCGCCCGCGACATCACGCACAAAGGGCGGTCCATATACGGGGGCTAGCACCAGATTGCGCCCCCCGATTACGACGTTGCGGTCGGGGTTGCGGGCATGCTGGGTAAATTCCGAAGGCGCAGTTTTGCATAGCTCACGGGCCAATCCGCGAGGAATGCGCACGCGATCACCGGTGACGTCTGCCCCGACTTCGCGCCAAAGCGCCAAAGCTTCCGGGTTGTCGGGAAAATTAACGCCAATTTCTTCCAGGACCGTGTCGGCATTGCGCTCGATGATTTCCAGTGCTTCTTCGGTCAGAATCTCGAAGTTGGGAATATTGCGTTCGATATACTTTGCCGTTTCGAATGACACGGCTGACCGCTCCGCCCGCCGTGCGGCCCCGCCGCCGCCACGCCCACGTCTTGCTGATTCCGCCATGTGATCTTCCTTTTCGCCAAAACTGAGGCCTAGCTACCCCATTCGCCCCAGCCATTTCACGCGGATAACGGCCTTAGGCGTCAAAAACCGACATCACGATGCGGTCATGGCTTCATTTTGCCTAATAAACTCCGGGGGTCTGGGGGCTGGCCCCCACTCCACTCTTGCCTCGCAAGCCTTCCACACATAATCAGTCGGCATGACAGATATCTCCCATGACCGCCTTCTCATCATAGACTTCGGCAGCCAGGTCACTCAGCTGATCGCTCGCCGCTTGCGTGAACTTAATGTATTTTGCGAAATCAAGCCGTTTAATACGGTTGATGATGCCTACCTCGAGGAGTTCGCCCCCAAGGCGGTCATCTTCTCGGGGGGGCCATCCTCGGTTTTTGCCGAAGGTGCGCCGATGCCACCCCAGTCGGTGTTCGATCTGGGCGTGCCCATCTTGGGCATTTGCTATGGTCAGCAAGTGATGATGCATTGTCTGGGCGGCAAAGTAGTGCGCGGTCATGGTACCGCGGAATTTGGTCGCGCCTTCGTAACACCATCTGACGAAAAACTGCCCTTGCTCGAAGGTTGGTTCCTAACTGACCGCGAACAAGTCTGGATGAGCCACGGCGACCACGTAAGTGCGATCGCACCGGGGTTCGAAGTGTTTGGCACATCACCCAATGCGCCTTTCGCCATTACTGGTGACACGGAACGCAACTTTTATGCCGTTCAGTTTCATCCCGAAGTGCACCACACCCCCAACGGCGCGCGTTTATATGAAAACTTTATCCGATTGGCCGGATTCAAGGGCGACTGGACGATGAGCGCCTACCGTGAAGAAGCTATCGCCAATATCCGTGAACAGGTCGGGGACGCCAAGGTGATATGCGGTCTTTCTGGCGGCGTCGATTCGTCTGTTGCAGCGGTCCTGATCCATGAAGCGATCGGCGACCAGTTGACCTGCGTTTTTGTGGACCACGGCTTGCTACGCAAAGGCGAAGCGGAAGAAGTCGTTACGATGTTCCGCGACAACTATAATATGCCGCTGATCCACGCGGACGAACAGGAACTGTTTCTGGGAGAGCTCGACGGCGTCAGTGACCCTGAGACCAAGCGCAAGATCATTGGCAGGCTGTTCATTGATGTCTTCCAGAAACATGCCATCGAAGTAGGCGATGCAACCTTCCTCGCTCAGGGTACTCTCTATCCCGACGTCATTGAATCAGTTTCATTTTCTGGCGGCCCTTCGGTCACGATCAAGTCGCATCACAACGTTGGCGGATTGCCCGAAAAGATGGGTTTGAAATTGGTCGAACCATTGCGCGAACTTTTCAAGGACGAGGTGCGTGAATTGGGGCGTGAACTGGGATTGCCGCCGTCGTTTATCGGCAGGCACCCTTTCCCTGGCCCCGGGCTGGCGATACGTTGCCCCGGCGAAATCACCCGCGAGAAGCTAGACATTCTGCGCGAGGCCGATGCGGTTTATATCGACCAGATCCGTAAACACGGTCTGTACGACGATATATGGCAGGCGTTTGTTGCGATCCTTCCCGTACGCACCGTGGGCGTTATGGGCGATGGACGGACCTATGATTTTGCCTGTGCATTACGCGCAGTGACCTCGGTTGATGGGATGACGGCGGATTATTACCCATTTACCCATGATTTTCTCGGCGAAACCGCGACTCGGATCATCAACGAAGTTCCCGGTATCAATCGTGTGACCTATGATATTACGTCCAAACCCCCCGGTACGATCGAATGGGAATGATGCGGCCAAAAGAGTTTATGCCTTCGGCGAGAATTTTTTACCATTTGGAAATAGCGGCTTGAGCAAGACCTTTACGGCTGCCCTTTGGATGATGGGGTCGATCGGGTCATTTTCGGCCATGGCTGTGGCGGGGCGCGAATTAGGCACCGTCTATGATACGTTCGAGATAATGATGTACCGCTCGGCCGTTGGCGTGTTGGTGGTCGTATCGGTTGCCTTCGCCACGGGTGCGTGGCGCCAGATCAACACCCGCGATATAGGTGTGCATCTGGGGCGGAATCTGGCGCATTTCATTGGGCAGAATTTGTGGTTTTTTGCGGTGACAGTTATTCCACTGGCGCAGGTTTTTGCCTTGGAATTTTCGTCACCCTTGTGGGTGATCGCGCTGTCTCCGCTTATCTTGGGTGAGAGGCTGACCAAGGCCCGGGCGGCTGCAGCGTTATTGGGGTTTGTTGGGATACTATTCGTCGCGCGCCCTACTATTGCGGGGATCAATCCGGGGATGTTGGCAGCAGCATCCAGCGCTGTGTTTTTTGCGCTGACGATCATGCTGACCAAGAAGTTGACTCGAAGCCAGTCAATTACCAGCATTTTGTTTTACCTCACGTTTATGCAATTGGTTTTCGGCCTTATAATGGTGACCTATGATGGTGAGTTAACGCTGCCAGACCTTTCCCACGGCCCCTTGCTGCTGTTGATCGGGGTTGCCGGGCTTTTGGCGCATTTCTGCTTGACGAATGCGTTGGCAATCGCGCCAGCCACTGTGGTGGTTCCGATTGATTTCATCCGCCTGCCCGTTGTCGCTATCATCGGGATGTTGGTTTATGCGGAGGCCTTGGATATCTGGGTTTTCATCGGCGGTGCTATTATATTTGCGGGAAATTATATTAGCCTTCGGGTCGAGAGCCGCAAGCCGAAGTAGTGTGCTTATAAGATTTGCAAAAAACTGGAATGGTTGCCGTTTGGTCAGGAATTGACGAACGACCAAATGCTTTGCCCAATAGCGTCAAGAACATCTGCATTTTGTAGCTGTTCGGCTTCTGGGGAGGAGTTTTTTCATGACATATAGAGTGATGGCCGTTATCGCGCTTTTGGGAAGCGCTTCAACCGTCCACGCGGGCGCGATCGACCGGACAGGACAGCCGATTACGGCTTTGTTTGAAAGCGGTCGTTATGCTGAATTCAGCCTGGGATCGGTGTCGCCGGATACATCGGGTGTAGGGGTGCAAGCGACACCCGGTGCCCGAAGCGGTAATATGACTGACAGTTTTTTATCGTTTGGTGCCGCTTATAAAGCGGACCTTACGGATCAAATCTCGTATGCGATCATCTATGACCAGCCATTTGGTGCTGACGTGGCGTATCCAACCGGAACCGGTTATTTTGCGCAAGGTGCCGCGGCGACGTTCGACAGTAACGCGCTAACCGGGCTGATGCGGTTTGAAATGCCCAATAACTTCAGCGTTCATGGCGGCATTCGAATTCAAACTATCGAGGCATCGGCGCTGATCCCGTTTGTCACATCTGGCCCCAGACCGGGCATCACAGCCCCCGGTGCGCCCTATTCGGTCAAGGGTGACCGCGAAACTGGTGTCGGCTATGTTGCCGGGGTCGCCTTTGAGAAACCCGAGATAGCTCTACGCGTGTCATTGACCTATAATTCGAAAATAAAATACGACGTAAACACCACGGAAAATTCAGCGATCGGGCGGAATGTACGTTCTTCTACCCATGTCGAGACACCGCAGTCGCTAAACCTTGAATTTCAAACAGGCATTGCAGCCGATACACTGCTGTTTGGCGGAGTACGCTGGACTGACTGGTCATCCTTTGAAATTGCGCCCGCTCAATACTCTGCTTTGACTGGCGGGCCTAAACTGCTGAGCTATAACGACGATATCTACACCTACAGCCTAGGCGTTGGACGCCGGATCACCGAAGCGTGGTCGGTAGCGGCCTCTGTCGCGTATGAGAAACAGGTCGGCGGATATGCATCCAACCTTGGCCCGACAGATGGACAAAAAAGCCTGGCCTTGGCGGCGACCTACACCCGTAACAATATGAAGATCACCACCGGTATTCGCTATGTCAATATCGGTGATGCACAGACACGCGCAGGGGCTGCGACACCAGCGGCCCGTTTTGGAGATAACGACGCTATCGCCATTGGTGTGAAGGTGGGCTTCAACTTTTAAGAGTGCAACAAGACTGCAAGGCCCGCGGTAATTGCGCCGCGGGCTTTTTATGGATGCAGCCCAATATCACTATGGCTGGCCCTTTAGCCGCGCCTGCGATATTGATCGGCAAATTTCACAATCCTGGAACCTGTTACATGCTTTATGCTTCTGCCGATGACTGGCGTGCCGCGCCGCGCAAGAAGGTACTGGTCTTTGGTATGTCGGGATTGGGTAAAACCCATCTGGCCCACCTGTTACGCAAGTCGGGTGACTGGTTTCATTATTCAATCGATTACCGGATAGGTACGCGGTACCTAGGCGAAACCATTGCCGACAATGCCAAGGCCGAGGCTATGAAAGTCCCGTTTCTTCGCGAATTGCTACTGAGCGATAGCATCTACATCGGGTCGAACATTACCTTCGACAACCTGTCGCCCGTGGCTACATGGCTCGGCAAGCCGGGGGATGCTTTGAAGGGCGGTCTGCCGATGTCGCAATACGCCCTGCGGCAACAAGCGTTCAAGCGCGCAGAGATTGCGGCGTTGATGGATACGGCACATTTTGCCGCCCGTGCCGAATCTCTTTACGGCTATCCTCACTTCATCTGCGATACCGGCGGCTCCATCTGTGAATGGATTGATCCCGCTGACGATCACGATCCGCTGATGAAAGCGCTGTCGGATGAATGCTTATTGGTTTGGATCAAGGGCGATGACGCCCATACAAACGAATTGATCAGACGTTTTGACAAAGCGCCGAAACCGATGGCGTATCAACCGGAATTCCTGACCAACAGTTGGCGGGAATATCTTAATGAAAACAATTGCCAGGAAGACGAAGTTGACCCTGATACGTTTATCCGTTGGATCTATGCGCGAGCCCTTGCACATCGCCAGCCAAGATACGAAGCAATGGCAAAATGGGGGGTGACGGTGACCGCCGATCAAGTCGGGACTTTGACCAGCGAGGATGATTTCGTTGATCTTATCGCCGAGGCAATCTGCGCATAGCCCTTGGCAGCCCCGCCGCTGAGACCTATCTATTCCCCTCATCAGATGTGGAAATACAATACTATGCCGATCAAACTTCCCTCCGACCTGCCCGCCTATCATGTATTGACGCGCGAAGGTGTGATGGTGCTGGACGAGGATCAGGCCGCCACCCAAGATATACGCCCATTGCGCATTGCCTTGCTCAACCTGATGCCGAAAAAGATCCAGACTGAGAACCAGTTCGCCCGGTTGATCGGGGCGACACCGTTGCAGATTGAATTTAGTTTGTTGCGCATGTCCGACCACCAGTCACGCAATACGGCTGCCGATCATCTGGAAAGCTTTTATCGCCCGTTCGAAGACGTCACCGAAGAGAAATTTGACGGGCTTATTATCACCGGTGCGCCCATCGAACATCTGGATTTCGAAAATGTCACCTATTGGGACGAGCTTACCCGCGTGTTCCAGTGGACCCAAACCAACGTGCATTCGACTTTCGGTGTGTGTTGGGGCGGCATGGCGATGATCAACTATTTCCACGGGATCGAAAAACATCTGTTGCAGGAAAAAGCATTTGGTTGCTTTCGTCACAGCAATCTAGTGCCGTCGTCGCCGTATTTACGGGGCTTTTCTGATGATCTGGTCGTCCCGGTAAGCCGCTGGACCGAAATGCGGGCCGCTGAAGTCAACGCAGTAGACGGGTTGAAAACCTTGTTGGGCAGTGCCGACGTCGGTCCTTGTCTGGTCGAAGATCCGGCGCATCGTGCTTTGTATATTTTCAATCACCTTGAATATGACCGCGACACCCTGAAAGATGAGTATGACCGCGACATTGAGGCCGGGACACCGGTCAAGGTTCCGTGTAATTATTACCCCGACGACGATCCAGCCAAAACGCCTTTGAACCGATGGCGTAGTCATGCTCACCTTTTGTACGGTAATTGGGTCAACGAAATATACCAGTCTACCCCCTATGATTTGAATGCTATTGGGACGTAAAACACTGCTTATTCTTGCTCTGATAGGCGTCTTGGTGGGGGTGGTGCAGTGGCGCGCCCATGCCAAAGAAGCAGCGGCAGATGCCGACTTTCCGCCAATTGGCGAATTGATGAATATTGACGGCGTCACGGTACATGCAAAGGTAGTGGGTAACGGCCCTGACCTTGTGCTTATCCACGGTGCTTCGGGTAATCTGCGCGATTTCACGTTTGATATGGCGGATAAGCTAAAGGATAAATACCGCGTTATTATGTTTGACCGACCCGGAATGGGTTGGACCGACATCCTGCCCAAGGATTCTGGCGTATGGAATACCGCCGCGGCCTCGCCTACTGAACAAGCAATTTTGCTGCAAAAGGCAGCAGACCAGCTTGGCGTGACCGACCCGGTTGTGTTGGGGCATTCCTACGGTGGTGCCGTCGCTTTGGCATGGGGGATAGAGCGACCGGAGCAAACCAAGGCACTGGTACTTGTGTCAGCGGTATCAGAAGAATGGCAGGGTGATCTTGGCTGGCAATATCGCTTAACAGGGTCTCTTTTAGGTTCGGCACTAATTATTCCTGCGATCACGGCGTTTATGCCGGCAAAATTTGTGCAAAAAAATATCGATTTGATTTTTGCTCCGCAACGTGCGCCCAAAGGGTACGATAGCTATATCGGTGCTGCACTTGCTTTACGCCGGGGTTCCATGCGCGCCAACGCACAGCAAGTGAATACATTGCTGCCTCATATCAAGCAGATGGTCGCGCGATACGCGCAGCTGACCATGCCAGTCGAGGTCGTGCACGGCACCGCTGATACTATCGTCCCTTTTGATGTTCATGCTAAGGTGCTGATGACACAGCTACCCGACGCCGTTCTGACGACACTGCCGGGTATAGGCCATATGCCGCAACACGCAGCCCAACCCCAGGTTCTGGCGGCTATCGACAGTGCGGCTGAACGTGCGGGTTTGCGCTAGGACCAAGAACGTTCCATAACATCGCGGAACACTACGATTAGGAGACCCAAATGGACCTGCCCTTTGATGGTGCGATCAGCGCATTCTTTCAGAACGACGCACCAGAGCAGATCAGACAGACTATTCAAAGCGCCGACAAGGACGATATCCTTAATGACACCTATCCTTATCCCGAAAGGATAGGCCGTAAGCAATACGAGACCGAGATGGAGCGGCTTCAGATCGAGCTGGCCAAACTACAGTCTTGGGGTCGTGAAACCGGGACCCGCATCGTCATGGTCTTTGAGGGGCGCGATGGGGCCGGCAAAGGCGGAACCATCAAGCGGATGCAGCAGAACCTGAATCCCCGTGCTGCTCGGGTTGTGGCGCTATCAAAACCCACGGACACCGAAAGCGGGCAATGGTATTTTCAGCGATATATCTGCCATCTACCAAGCTTTGGCGAAATGGTATTTTACGACCGAAGCTGGTATAATCGGGGTGTTGTCGAACCGGTATTCGGTTTTTGTACCGATGCGCAGCGCGAACATTTTTTCTCTCAGGTTGTTCCGTTCGAAAAAACGCTGGTTGATGACGGTATCCATGTGTTTAAGTTCTGGCTGAATGTTGGCCGAGCAGAGCAGCTGCGCCGCATGTTGGCTCGTGAAAGCGACCCTTTGAAGCATTGGAAGCTGAGTAAGATCGACGTAATGGGTCTTAGTAAATGGGATGCCTATAGCGCGGCGATTGAAGACACCTTGGCACGGTCCCACACGGCCACAACGCCGTGGACGATCATCCGGTCTGACGACAAGCGCCGCGCCCGGTTGGCGGCTATCCGCACAGTGCTCCATGCATTCGATTATTCAAACAAAGATACGGCTGCCATTGGCCTGATTGATGAAAAAATATGTGGTGGTCCGGATATCTGGGATGTCTAAACGTGGATATCACCATGGCAATCTACGGCAGGCCCTGATTGATGCCGCCCTGATGCTGATCAAAGAACGTGGGCCTACGGGATTTACCCTGTCCGAAGCGGCCAAGCAGGCAGGCGTCACCCCGGCAGCAGTCTACCGCCATTTCGACGGACGAGAGGAGCTGATCGCTGAAGGCGCTTTGCAAGGTTACGAGATTTTCGCCGAGCTGATGGAGGCTGCCTATCAGTCCGGTCAACCTTCGGCTCTCAAAGCATTTGAGGCAACAGGGCGTGCATATCTGGCATTTGCGCGGGATTTCCCCGGCCATTACATTTCAATGTTTGAAAGTGGCATTTCCGTAAACCGGTCGCCGGACTTGGCCGCTGCGGCCCAGCGGGCCAATGGGATTCTCGAGCAAGCTGCCAGCGATCTTAGCCAGCATATTCCCGCTGCCAAACGCCCCCCTGCATCGATGTTTTCTGCTCATATTTGGGCGTTGAGCCACGGCGTCGTCGAGCTGTTTGCGCGAAACTCTCCTGGTCGCGCATCCCCATTTCCCGCGGAAGAACTGCTGGAAAGCGGGATAGGTATCTATCTGCGCGGACTTGGCCTTGTCCCACCGGATGAATAGTGACCGATGCGGATGACATGTTCTTTTCATTGCATTATCACTCGGGATATCTTTGGGATTGTTAGGCGGATGCTTTGAAAATTTATGTGATCAACGTGCCCGTCGCGACCGAACGGCGGGCGATGCAAGAAGCCCAAGCTAAACGTTTCGGGCTTGATATGCATTTCGTCAACGCCATCGATGCAGCAGGGTTGGACGACGAATTTTGCCAACGGGCGGCAAACAACTGGACCCGTTCGATAAGTAAGAAAGACATTGCATGCTTTATGTCGCATCGTCATGTCTGGGCGCTGGCCGCCAAAGAAACCTCGCCGGTTATGATAATCGAAGACGATGTGGTATTTTCGCCGACTATCAAGGATGTTCTGGCGGTTCTTGCAGCAAGATCAGACCCTTGGAATGTGATCTATGATCTGGAATTCGCCCCCGGTCGGCATGGCATATCGCGTACGGAATATTGGCATACAAAAAATCCCGAAATCAGTGCCCGCTATATCTACAAGAACAAGATCGGGCTTGGGGCATATGTTCTGTCACCCCAGGCGGCAAAGCGACTGCATGATGCGCAAGATATCTATGCCATGGCTGACGCCTATGTCTGGACGCGCCCCTGGCTTGCCCCCTATCAGATTGAACCGGCACCGGCAGTGCAGATGATTTATCTTGAGAATGTCATCAATCTCGAAAGCAGCGCGGCACATAACCGCGAAATCCGCTTTGAAAATCAAAGCTACCTCAAGCGCAAGCTGATAAGGCTGGGGATAACCCTAGACGAAGCACGCCGGTTTATCGGAGGTTTACGTGATATCGACAAACGACCTCTGAAGTTTGACCGGGATGCCTTTCGTCGAAATCAAGAAACTTCTGAAAGCTAAAGGCTCGTCATGTCCAAACCAAAATCCGGCTTAGCCAAATTCCTGTCTGAACTACGCTACCGCATGATCTGGGCAAAGGAAGCACGCCAAAGTTCTGCCGCCGCAAAAGCGGCGCTTGCCGACCAAAACAATCCGACGATTGCCGAAGTCAAATCCTTCTTATGCACCCTCACACCGCACCACTGCGGGATAGATCTTGTGCGTATTGGCCCCGACGAAGATGGCGGTTATCTTTTACCGGATGACCTTATCGGAATCGAAGCCTTATTTTCGCCTGGCGTGTCTGAAACGTTGGGGTTTGATCTGGAGATCGCTCAGCGCGGCATCCAATGTTTTCTAGCCGATGCCTCGGTTGCGAAACCACTGGGGTTACTTCCAAACATGGACTTTATTCAAAAGTTCATCGGTCCTGATGACACCGGCGATTTTGTTACAATGCAGAAATGGATCGCGGAAAATGCGGCACATGATACCGACCTTCTGCTTCAAATGGATATCGAGGGTGCGGAATATGACGTGCTACCGGGGATCAGCAGTGAAACTCTGGCGAGGTTTCGGATTATGCTGATCGAATTCCACGACTTTGACCAGATATTTGATGCAGACACATTCAACCGCCTTAAAAGCCTATTCACCAAACTGTCAGAGACCCATTTGCTTTGTCATCTGCACGCTAACAACACGGTGGGCTATACCACCGTGGGCAGCTTGACACTCCCGCCCGTATTCGAAGCAACCTATATCAGACGAGACCGGATAAAGGGTGACCTTTCCCAAGCGCAGATACCGCACCTATTGGACCAACATAATTCAAATAAACGCCCCAATGTGGAAACGCCACATTTCTGGGCAGACTAGCTTTCAACCTTCGGACCACACACAGTATTCGTCCTGAATATATCTGACCAAATATAAATTTAACGCGTGTCGGTCCATGCCATCAATGGTTGCATCATACAGCGCCTCGACCTCGGCTTCGCGAATGGCTCGCGGCAGATACCCGTTGTTGGCCCATATCTTTGTCCCAGCCTTGGCCGCCATGGCCGACATCCATAAGTCATCGTGCATCCAAACCTTATCCGGCAGATCATAAACCGCCCCATCCAGGAAGCCAGGCTTTATCAACACGCCGCCACACCCTTCGAAAACATCGACATACCCTTGGGGTTTGAAATTTCTCCAACGATGGGGTTTACGTAGTTTCTGTGTACGAAACAGGTTCAAAAACTCCTGACGCGCCCGCTGCATCTTGTAAGTGATGTCATAAATAGACGGCAATGGCACCGCGCGTAGCTCGGCTTGGTTCCGCGTGGGTCTGACCCCAGCTATGGTTTCGACATCAAATCCTGCGTTGCAGATGCACATATCAGGTCGCAGTGCGCTTGCTGCCAACATATTTTTTGCCCAGTCGGGATGAACAACGCGGTCGTCGTCGCCAAATATGATCGGCATCTGTGTACCTGCGTGAT
>DRFG01000052.1 GCA_011050655.1 Roseobacter sp. | reverse complement strand
GTGATCGTGTTGTTCGCGATCCAGTACACCACCAAACCCGATGCGAAACCACCGAGCATGAACATAAATACCCAAGGCATCCACGCAAAGATCATCTGCTGGGTAGGATCAGCGGGTGCCGGGTTAAGCTTTTGTTGCAAGAACATCGAGATGCCCAGCAACAAAGGCAGAATGCCGATGAAGACTAGCGCTAGCACGGTTCCCGCCTCAGGTGACGCCCACGGCAGAAGGCCATACAGGTTGTAAAGTGATGTCGGATCAGGTGCGCTCAGGTCTTGGAACGGACCAAAGAACGGTGCGTGACGCAGTTCCAGTGTGACAAAGATCACCTTGTAAAGAGAGAAGAAAATCGGGATTTGCATGACGATCGGCAGGCAGCCGGCGGCAGGGTTAACCTTTTCCCGTTTGTAAAGCTCCATCATGTTGCGCTGCAGCTTCTGGCGGTCGTCGCCTGAGTCTTTCTTAAGCTGCTCCATCTGCGGCTGAAGCTCTTTCATCTTGGCCATCGACACATAGGATTTATAAGCCAGAGGGAATAGCAATGCCTTGATCAATAAGGTCAATCCGATGATCGCGATGCCCATATTGCCGATAAGAAGATTCAAATGGTGCAGCACCCAGAAGATCGGTTTTGTAAGGAAAAAGAACCAGCCCCAATCAATGGAATCGATAAATTTGTAGACACCCTTAGCCTCATACTCTTGCAAGGTTTCCCATTCTTTAGCGCCTGCGAACAATTGTGTCGAAACCGATGCAGTTTCGCCTGACGCCACGGTCTGAGTAGGGAGGACCGCTTCTGTTTGATAAATATCTGTCTTAGGCAAGAATTTGACTGTCAGGCGCGAAGGTTGGGCCGGATCAGGTATGAGGTTGGTCATGAAATAATGACCGGTAAAGCCTATCCAGCCGTTTGTGACCCCCTCGATCCGTTCGGATGGAATACCGTTCACCGCATCAAGGTCTGGAATATTGTCCCACTTGGTTTCTATCAATTCGCCATTGTTCATGGCGACCATACCCTCGTGAAGGATAAAGAAATTCTGGGCGTCTGATGGCACACCGTGACGGGCAATTATCCCGTAAGGGGCCAAGGTTATAGAAGTGTCAGACGTATTTTTGACAGACTGATCGATCTTGAACATGAAGTTTTCGTCGACCGAAATAGTCCGCGAGTATACCTGACCGGCGTCGTTGTCCCATGTCAGAGTAACCGGGCTATCCACAGACAGACGTTCACCTTTTGCCAATGTCCATAATGTATTTGGCCCGGGTACTTGTTCGGGTGCAATTCCCGAACCAGCGGCCCAGCCGTACAAGGCGTAATAGGCGTCATCAGTGCCCGCAGGTGACAAGAGTGTTACATTAGGCGCGGCTTTTTCAATTGTGGTTCGGTAATCCTTCAGGACTAGGTCGTCTATTCGCCCGCCTAGCAGAGAGATTGAACCGGAAAGCCGGGCGGTTTCGACTGGTATGCGCGGTGCCTGATCAAGCGCATCGGTCTGCGTCTCAGCGGGATTGGCGGCGGTGGCAGGAGCGGTCGTGCCTGAAGGTGCAACAACGTCGGGTGTGGGTGCCTGTGAGGTGGTGGCAACAGGTGGCTCGGTTATGGCGTCGGTTTCTGGTGGTGGAAAGAGGACAAACCAGCCGAGAATCACTATGAAACTTAGAACCGTAGCGAAAATAAGATTCTTGTTTTGATCGTCCATGGGGCCGTCACCTGATGTCTGTGATATCAGCGTGGGTTCAACAGAGTGCAGCACCAAAGGTCAAGCAGATTCGGTCCGATCAACCCGTGCCTAAGAGAACGTGAAGATTATGGAGCTACCGGTTTCTTCCTATAAGCTTAGGCATGTGTTGAATTTTTGCGCTGTTTTGAGGAATCCACAGAAGCGTTTGTTCAAAAGGCATCGCTCTCGCAATCCCGAATCCTTGCACATGGTCGCACCCCAGTTGTGCCAGAGTGGCATGTTCCCCCACGGTCTCGACCCCCTCTGCCAGAGTTTCGACCCCAAAGTGTTCTGCCATGGCGAGGATTGCATTTATAACCTGCTTCTGGTTCGAACACCGGTCAGCCCTCGCGACGAACGAGCGGTCTATTTTGATCCGGCTCACGCCGAATTGATGGATAGCCCCGATCGAAGCATGCCCTGTTCCAAAATCATCAAGATCGATTCCGCAGCCGAGTTGCTCTAACCGACGTATATTTCTTGTGATAATGTCGTCATCGGCATTTGACACGACTGTTTCCAGAATTTCGATGGCCAGTCGGTCAGGTGTGAGGTCAAAGTGATCCAATTCCCATTTGATTTTCTCGATAAGCTTGGGGTTGCTCAGCTCGGGCCCCGAAAAATTCACCCCGATACGAGGGACGCTGAAACCGGCGTTGTCCCAAGCTTTCAACGCCGCAAAACTGCTGCGCATCATCGCTTCCGCGAGCGGTTCAAAAAGATTGGCTTGCGCGACTAGGGGAAGGAAATCCGAAGGGAGTATAACGCCTCTGCTGGGATGTACCCAGCGAGCAAGCGCCTCAAAGCCGCTAATTTCGCCTGTGTGTGTCGAGATTTGAGGTTGAAACCAGGGTTGAATTTGGCCAGACCGCAGAGCATGTTGAATGTCCTGAGTATCTGCTGGCGAGACGGGCGGAGAGGCATGCGCTTGCATAGATAAACGCTCAATCGAGGATGGCCCTCGTTTTCGAGCCTTGGCAAGTGCGGTGATTGAGTGTTCAAGCCATTCTGTAGAAGAGACTTCTGCCGCCGAGGAAATTAGGCAAAATCCGATGGAAACTGAAATCGGAATCTCCTCGTCGTCTGTTCGAAGGGGGTCTTCGAGGGTTTGCTGAAGGCGATCTGCCATACTGCCGCAAAGAACAGGGTTCAGATGGTGTACCGGCGCCAGGCAAACCGCGAACTGCCCATCGTTGCGCTGGCAGACTAAATCTATGTCCCGAACAGAGGCTAGCAGCTGTTTGCCGATGCATTTGGCGACCTTTTGCATTGTACTGCGACCGTACTGGTCACAAAGGTCTTGGAAATTGTCAATTTCAACGCAAAAGATTGAAGATTTTAAGTCCTTACTTTCGACTTGCGATATGACCTGTTCAATACCTTCCTCGAAGATATCATAACCGAGCATGACTGGATTTGGCTCAGGTGCTGTTAAAAGTCGATTAACAGAGCGCTGTAGGTGACCTTGGTAAAGATATAGCGCCGGTACAATTGAGATCAGCACCAGTGTTGCACCAACGACGCCAAACCAAATCATCGCAAGACCTAGAGCGGGGATAAACGCCAGCGCTGGCGGTCGGGTCATCCACAGAGCAACCTGCCGGCTCCATCGCAAGAACTTGGTTTCGATTACTGACTCCACGGAAATACCCCCCTTTGACTCCAACAGTTGGGTCATGGGACTTTTTTAGGCGGTTCCAAGTGTCGGAAATATTAAGCACGGCTTTTCAGGCGTCTTCGAATAGTGAAAAGTCTAGATGTTTCTCAGTAGACCGGCGAAATCGAATAGCTTTGGGTCTAACAAATGCGAGGGCCGAGCATTCATCAAGGCCCGGAACATGACCTGACGCCGACCGGGGCTATTGGCTTCCCATCCATCAAGGATGGCTTTGACCTGCTGACGTTGTAATCCTTCTTGAGATCCACATAAATCGCAAGGAATTATGGGATAATTCAACGCATTGGAGAACTTTTCACAATCGGCTTCTGCAACGTGAGCGAGTGGTCGGTACAGGAAAAGATCACCTTCCTCATTGACCAGTTTAGGTGGCATCGTTGCCAGACGTCCACCGTGAAAGAGATTCATGAAAAATGTTTCCAGAATATCGTCGCGATGATGCCCGAGAACTACGGCAGTGCACGATTCTTCACGGGCAATCCGGTACAGGTGTCCACGGCGTAAGCGGCTACATAAGGCGCAAAACGTGCGACCAGCGGGGATTTTATCCATCACGATAGAATATGTGTCCTGATACTCGATCCGATGTTTTACCCCCATCTTTTCAAGAAAGGCGGGCAGTACCGTAGCAGGGAAATTGGGCTGACCCTGATCAAGGTTGCAGGCAAGAATTTCGACCGGCAGCAAGCCGCGCCATTTAAGCTCGTGAAGAATCGCCAATAGGGTATAACTGTCCTTACCCCCGGACAGACATACCAGCCATTTGCCGCCGGGTTCGATCATCCCGTATTGTTCAATAGCTTCGCGGGTTTGCCGCACTAGCCGCTTGCGAAGCTTGCGGAACTCAGTGCTTTGGGGGGCACCATAAAAAAGGGGGTGGATGTCGTTTGGTTGATCAAGCATGAAGCTGGATTAGTCCAACCGCTCCGAGCGATCAAGCACAGGTTTCAGCCGCGTGACGCCTAAATTTGAAGATTGAATGCAGATACCTTAAATTTAACGAGGTACATCATCGATGCCGCTGCCACCCCAAGGGTGACAACGCGCAATACGGCGAAGCGTCAACCACCCGCCCTTGAGCCCGCCGTGTCGATGCAACGCCTCAAGCGCATACGCGCTGCAAGTGGGGTGGTACCGGCAATTATGCCCAACCCAAGGGCTGAAAAACAAACGGTACCCTCTGACTGGAAGGGCAAGGATTTGGGCGAAAAGGGTCATCGAACCTTGCCGTGCAAGATGCCAAGCGCTTTTGAAAGATCACTTTGCAGTTGGTCAAACGGAAGGTTCGCTGTCGCTTCTTTTCGGCCGACAAGCACATAATCCATGCCGTCCAGACCACGTTGGGTCAGTGTAAGGCGGGCAATTTCGCGCAACCGTCTTTTGGCGCGGTTGCGGGCAACAGCATTGCCGACCTTTTTCGAACAGGTGTAACCTATTCTTATGCCTTCGGCTTCATCCTCGGCGCGTTGACGCATCTGTAGGATAAAGCCGGGCATCGCCACCCGTGGCGCACGGGTGGCCCTTTGAAAATCGGGTCTATTTTTTAAGGTCTGCACGCGCAGAGAAACCGCCGGTGGCTTATCCTCTGGGTTGGCTCTAGTGCCACCCATAGGTGCCTCCGACGGTGTCATATCTAACAGGAACAAACGTCGCGAATTACGCGCTCAGTTCCTTACGGCCTTGTGCGCGGCGGGCGTTGATGATTTTGCGGCCCGCTTTTGTTGCCATGCGTGCACGAAAACCGTGACGCCGCTTGCGTACTAGGTTTGAAGGTTGAAAGGTGCGTTTCATCGCTCCGACTCCACTTAATATTTTAGTTGGCACCGGATTCGGCGCATCACTGTCAATTCAAGCCCTGCCTCTAAAGCTGCAATGCGCCCAAGTCAAACCCTAGGGGCTCAATTTTTGCAGCTCTGCAACAAATTTGGCGGAATCCGAACAAAATGTTTCAATAATACGGGAATGTCAGCGCCGCGCGCGAATTAAACCGCCCTTTGGATCAAGCAGATGTGAGCCCCCTATCTGCCTGTACATAAATAGCCCATTTATACCCTGACGGACAATGTATCCTTATTTGAAGGCGACCAGCAGTTATGGCATCAAAGACTAACAACAAACCCACGTGGCTTCGATATTTGCCGATCGTTGCCATCTTTGTGGTGACTGTCGTGGGTTTTTTCACGGCGGGTGACTATCTAAATTTTGATACTTTACGTGATAACCACAAAGTTTTGATCGGATTCCGTGACGACAATTTTCAGGTTACGGTGCTCGGATTCATGGCGATTTATATTATCATCGTCGGGTTTTCTCTGCCGGGTGCCACCCTTGCCACTATAACCGGAGGGTTCTTGTTCGGAACCCCTTGGGGGGTATTGATCAATATTACCGGCGCAACCTTGGGCGCGGTGATGATCTTTCTTGCTGTGCGTATGGGCTTTGGCGAAAAGCTGAAAGCGCGGTTGGATGCCTCAGAGGGCAAGATGCGCAGCATAAAGAACGGTATTGATGAAAATGAATGGTCGATGTTGTTTTTCCTGCGGCTGGTCCCCGCGGTGCCCTTTTTCGTCGCCAACCTGATTCCCGCGTTGCTGGGGGTTCCCCTGTTCCGTTTCGCGGTGTCCACGTTTCTGGGTATTATCCCCGGGTCAATCGTATTTACGTCGGTAGGCGCGGGGCTCGGCCTTGTGTTCGCGCGCGGAGAAACTCCGGACTTGGGTATCATTTTTGAACCGCACATCCTTTTGCCAATCCTGGGCTTGTGCGCCCTGTCGTTACTTCCGGTTTTGCTCAAGACCATAACCGGCAAAAAGGAACTGTTGAAATGAACCGTATTAAAGCAGACCTTCTTGTCATCGGTGCTGGGTCCGGTGGCTTGTCCGTTGCTGCGGGCGCATCGCAAATGGGCGCTGATGTCGTGCTGCTAGAAGGCCACAAAATGGGCGGTGACTGTTTGAATTACGGTTGCGTACCTTCAAAAGCTCTAATCATGACGGGCAAGGCTGCACATGCTCAGCGGCATTCGGCGCAATATGGTGTGAGCGACGCCCAAGGAGAGGTGGATTATGCCGCCGCCAAGGATTTCGTATCTGACGTGATCGCGCAGATTGCCCCGGTCGATAGCCAAGAACGGTTCGAGGGGTTTGGCGTAAAGGTTATTCGGGCCTATGGGCAGTTTATATCGGATGACGAGGTGCAGGCTGGTGATACAGTGATAAAGGCACGCCGGATCGTGGTCGCAACAGGGTCATCCCCGTTGATCCCCCCTATTCCGGGGTTGGACAATACACCGTACGAGACCAACGAAACCCTGTTTGACCTGCGTGATAAACCAGAACATTTGCTGATCATCGGCGGTGGGCCCGTGGGTATGGAAATGGCGCAGGCCCATGTGCGCATGGGCTGCAAGGTGACTGTAATTGAGGGCGACAAGGCGTTGTCCAAGGATGATCCCGAACTGGCTGGAATTGCACTGCAATCCTACAAGGATGAAGGCATTGAAATTGCCGAGGGGGCGTTGGCTGAACAGATTAGTGGCAAGGCAGGGGCAATCGAAGTCCACGTCAAGGATGGCCGGGTTTTCAAGGGGACGCACTTACTAGTAGCCGTCGGTCGCTCTGCGAATATCGGCAAGCTGGATCTCGAAAAGGCCAATATTGAAACGGTGCGGAACGGCATCAAGGTTGACGCGTCATTACGCACGAGTAACCGTAAGGTCTATGCTATCGGCGATGTCGCGGGTGGGCTGCAATTCACGCATGTCGCCGGGTACCACGCAGGTGTCGTGATCCGGGCGTTGATGTTTGCGATTCCCTCCAAAGCAAAGACGTCCCACATTCCGTGGGCGACTTATACCGATCCAGAGCTGTCCCAAGTCGGACTGACGGAAGCACAGGCCCGAAAAACGTATGGTGATAAGTTAGAAGTCGTACGTTTTCAGTACAATCATAATGATCGTGCCATTGCAGAACGCAAAACCAAAGGTTTGATTAAAGTGATGGTGG
>DRFG01000051.1 GCA_011050655.1 Roseobacter sp. | reverse complement strand
GCAGGGTCTTCTTCTGGCGGGCATCCTGCCATGTAATACTTTCCGTCAGTGCGAAAATGCACCCCCGACGGATCAATCGTAAGCGGCAGGTCTCGGTCCAAAGGGTTGGCGGCGTCAAATATGAAAGTATAGCGTTTGCGGGGTTCTACAGGCAGACTAAGTCCTGCCATCTGTGCGGTTGCTAAGGCACGGGGCCCAGAAGCATTCACAATCGTACCGCACCTAACCGTAGAGCCGGATTTCAGCCGGACGCCGGTGATCGCCGTGCCATCGGCGGATTTGGTCATGGCGACGACTTCGTCGTGGATATATTCGACGCCGTTACGCCGGGCCATCCGCTTGAACCAGTCAAACATGGTGCCGCCGTCAAAATAGCCTTCGTTATCGGTATTGTGATTGGCGGCCAGAATGTCATCAAGCAGGTAGAACGGGTAGGCTGCGGCTATCTCTTCTCGGCTCAGGTGTCGGGTACCGGCACCAAGCGCCATTTGGACTTGTTGGTTTTGCTTCAACGTTTGCGCGAATTCGGGCGTATCAGCCAAATACAGATAACCGAAACTGTGAAGCGCAAGATGGGGCACCTCTGGGTCGTCCCCCATGAAGCGACGGAAATTCTTGATAAACTCGACCCCGAATTGCGAAACTTTGATGTTTATCGCCGCAGTGAATTGCTGGCGGATGCAACTGTTGGTGTGGCTCGTCGAGGCAAATTGATAGCTGGGGTCACGTTCAACCACCAACACCTTGCCCTTGAACCCTGACATCTGTGTCAGCCACCATGCCACCGAGGACCCAAAGATCGCGCCGCCGACAATGACAACGTCATAGGATGCATGTTTAGGCGTCATTCGATTTCTCCTGTTTTGATGGCGTGTAATACTGCGGCGATTACGATATCCGAAAGACCATAGTCCAAGGCGGCGGACTGGGCCGAGATATATCCGCGGGCAAGATCTCGTTTTACCATTTCAGGGTCGCGTTCGGCGGCGGGGCCATAGCCGCCGCCCCCTGGAAATGCCAAAATCACCCGTGCGCCATGTGGTGCGAATTGCTTGCCCTTACCCCGCATCTCTTTGCCATCACTGCGTTTAATCGTGGTCGGTGCCCCATGACCTGCCGCTTGACGGCCCCGTGCAGGGTGGTGGACACGGTCAAACATCGCGGAAAAGTCGAACTCGTGCCCCTCTTTGGCTCCCACCTCCATATATTGCCCCAAGCCCCCGCGCATGGTCCCCGCACCACCACTGTCGGGTCTCAATTCCTTGCGCCAAATGATAACGGGGCCAGCGTGCTCAGTTGCTTCGACGGGCATCGTCATCACCCCTGACGGAAAGGCCGTGGCATTTAACCCGTCCACCGTAGGACGCGCGCCTGCGCCGCCGGAATTGAACGCCAGCACTTCTGACCGTCGGGCCGAGGCCGTGGCAGGAGCGTCACTGCGCGGGCGCAACGAAACCTGGAAGTTACACAGGCATCCCGCCCCTTCGGCCGGAACGGTGGCCGGGAGAAGTTGGTCAAGGGCCGCAAATACGGTGTCGGGGATCATGTGGCCTATCACGTGCCGTAGGGCGACCGGGGCAGGGTGAACAGCGTTCACGATGGTATTTTCCGGTGCCGTGATCCTGAACGGTTCAAGTGACGCCGCGTTGTTGGGAATTTCTGCCGCAACAGCGCATTTGAGCGCGTAACAGGCATAGGCCTTGGTATAGACTAGGGGTACGTTGATCCCCTTGGGGTCTGGACCGGACGTGCCAGAAAAGTCGCAGGCGATATGATCAGCGGCGATCGTCACCCGACAGCGCAGATCGATCGGCGTGTCGTATCCATCTATCTGCATCTCGCCCGACGCTGATTTGCGCGGCAACTTTGCTATCGCTTCCAGCGTGGCGCGGCGCGAATTGTCAAAAATGTAATCAGCCACGCTTGTTAGATCGTCCAAGCCGAATTCGGTCATCATTTCGGACAGGCGGCGCTGGCCAATTTCATTGCAACTGGCAAGCGCATAAATATCGCCGACTAATTGATCGGGTTCACGCACGTTGCCACGAAGCAGGGACACCAGTGTTTTATCGACTGTGCCCTGTGCGGCAAATTTCATGATCGGAATATAGATGCCTTCTTCGTACACCGAATTGGCATCAGCACTGAAACCACGCCCTCCGATGTCGACAACATGGGCCGTGCAGGCAAAGAACCCGACGAACCGTCCACCATGAAAAGCCGGAGAAACGATGGTGATGTCGTGCAGGTGGCCGGTCCCTTCCCAGGGATCGTTGGTGATGTACACGTCACCTTGATGAATGTTGCCGCGCCCGATACGCCGAATGAAGTGGGCGACAGCGTCGGCCATGGCGTTTACGTGGCCCGGGGTGCCGGTAACGGCCTGTGCGATCATTAATCCGTCAGCGTTATAGACGCCAGCGGACAGGTCGCCTGCCTCGCGAACAGAGGTTGAAAAGGCAGTGCGCACCAGTGCTTGCGCCTGTTCTTCGACCACAGAAATCAATCGGTTCCACATGACCTGATAGGCTACGGAAGAGGCGTTCATGCTGTTACCCTTTCGATATCGACTGTCCCATCGTTCTGCACCGTCGCACGACGGCTGGAAGGAATGATGATGGTGGTTTCGTCTTCGGTGATGATGGCCGGGCCGCAGATACGGTCACCGGGCACCAGCCCGCTGCGAGCCGTAACCTGCGCGGTGGTCATATTGCCCAACGCCGCATCAAACATTTGCCGGTGGTCAGCAGATTTAGCGGACGTTACTTCAGTCACGGGCTTCACCAGTGTCACCGTGGCAGTCGGGGTCGCCGCATTTACCGACCAAACCGTTATTTCGATGTCCAGCCCGTCTACGACCCGGCCAAACAGCCGGGTATAGTCGGCTTCGAATAGCTTCAAATAGGTTTCGGCATCCGGGTGTGCGGCTTGCGCAGCGGTCAGGCTGACAGGGATTTCCCATCCTTGCCCCACATAGCGCATATAGATTTTGTGCTCTGCCTTTATTGGTGCGGTGGCGTCGCAGGACCTTACAAAGCCGGTCGCCTCTGCCTCAAGTTCGGTAAACAGATCCTGAACGGTCTCGGGTGATAGATCGGACAGACGCATATAAACGCTGCGGTTGGCTTCGAAGCTGAACGGGGCCCGCAGAAAGCCGATGGCAGAACCTACACCGGCCCCCTTTGGGATCAGGCAGCGCGTTATACCAAGCTTTTCACACAGCCGTGCCGCATGCAAAGGGGCCGCACCCCCAAAGGCGATCATGGTATATTCGGCAAGGTCCTCGCCGTTCTCGACGGCATGAACACGCGCGGCATTGGCCATGTTTTCGTCGACCACTTCGGCCAAGCCAAACGCAGCAGTGACGGCATCCATATCAAGGGATTGGCCCAGCGTTCCGATCATCGCGGTCTTTGCATCTGCAATGGACAGGCGAATGGCCCCCCCGGCGAAACTATCGGGGTCGAGCTTCCCAAGCATTAGATCAGCATCTGTGACCGCAGGACGTGTCCCGCCACGACCGTAGCATGCAGGCCCGGGTTCAGAACCCGCGCTTTCCGGGCCGACCCGGATTTGGCCTAATGTGTCGACATGCGCCAGCGAACCGCCCCCTGCACCGATTTCGACCATGTCAATCACAGGTATAGAGATCGGCATGCCGGATCCCTTTTTAAACCGATAACTGCGGGCGACTTCGAAGACGCGCGCGGTCTTGGGGGTCTCGTTCTTGATCAAGCAGATTTTCGCAGTGGTGCCGCCCATGTCAAAGCTGAGCACCTTGTTCAATCCGTATTGCGCGGCCAGCGTCGCGGCAAACACCGCACCGCCTGCGGGCCCGGATTCAACCAGCCGCACGGGGAATTCAGCCGCCGACGCGAGCGATATAACCCCGCCGCCGGAATGCATAAGGAAGATCGGGCAGGTGGTCCCCGCACCCTCTAGCCGTTCGGCCAGACGATCCAGGTACGACTTCATCAGCGGCTTGATATAGGCATTGGCGATTGTGGTGTTGAAGCGTTCATATTCGCGCATTTGCGGTGACACATCAGATGACAGAGATACCATCGCATTCGGCAGTTTCTGGGACAGCACGTCGCGCACCAGTCGTTCATGGGCCGGGTTGAGATAGCTATGTAGAAAACCAACGGCGACGCTGTCATATCCGGCTACAGCCAGTTCACCTGCCAAGTTTTCGATGTCGGATCGACGTAGCGGGAGCAATACATCACCGTCAGCGCCAACACGTTCCCGCACGGTATAGCGCCGCTGACGTGGCAAAAGGGGCTCGGGGAGGGTCAGGTTAAGATCGTATTGTTCGAAACGCGATTCCGTCCGCATTTCAATCACGTCGCGAAACCCTTCGGTGGTGATCAACGCGGTTTTTGCGCCCCGTCGTTCAATCAACGCATTGGTTGCCAAGGTGGTGCCGTGAATAATCTGGGTGAGATCTCCTGCATTGATATCGGCTTTGCCACATACCTGCGCCAAACCGTCCAGTATCGCATTTTCAGGTGCGTCATAAGTGGTCAGCACCTTAGTGGAAAAAATTTCTGTATTTCCCTCAAGCACAACATCTGTGAACGTGCCGCCTATATCCACTCCCAAGCGCCAGTTTGACCGTGTCATGTTTTGCCCTTTCTATCATGCCACGATAGACTAAAGCCCCAAAATTGTCTGGCGTCTATTGTCTGTGAGACCGCCAGCCTTATTTGATTTCAGTGCAGGTCGAGTTCTACCCAATGGCTGTGAAAGCGTTTCAAAGGCCAAGATGGATAGCCAAGCTTGCGCCAACGTAGTGCTGGACAATTGCAACTAGTCACCTAAGTTCAGGTCCAAACGCATACCGCATATTTTTCTATTGGAGCCTGGACCATATATATGGACCGACAAGAGATCGAAGATTTAATTGCGAGAGTAGCACTGCGAGATCGTGCGGCGTTTGAACAGCTTTATGATCGTGTGTCTGCGAAACTTTTCGGAGTTTGCCTGCGTGTGTTGAACAAACGCGCCGCAGCAGAGGATGCAATGCAAGACACATTCGTCAAAATCTGGAATAATGCCGACAGATATAATTCTAACGGTCTTAGCCCGATGACTTGGTTGATTACGATCGCGCGCAATACCGCGATCGACCGCCTGCGTGCGCGCAAAAAAGGACATCAGAATCTTGATAGCCCCGGTTTCGAGCTGGTCGCGCCCGGACCGAACCCAGAACAATCGGCAGTCGCTGCATCAGAAGCGGCAAGGTTGTCGGGGTGTCTCGATGCTCTCGAGGCCGACCGGGGGCAGGCCATTCGTGGGGCCTATCTTGATGGCGAAACATATGCCGATCTGGCGGCGCGGTTTGACGTGCCATTAAACACAATGCGCACGTGGCTTCGCCGCGGACTTATTGCGTTGAGGGAGTGTATGAGCCTGTGAGCGATGTGAACGATACCGCCCCTGACGATGAGATGTTGGCTGCTGAAATGGTGCTTGGGCTTGCGTCCGAGCAAGATACAGCCACTGGTCGTAAGCGAATGGCCTCAGATTCGACGTTTGCGACGCAAGTCGTGTTCTGGCAGGAGCGAATGGCCGCCCTGACCGACGAGATCGAACCGGTCAAGCCTCCGGCCCGGCTTAAGAAAAAGCTGTTTGCTCAGTTGTTCGCCCAGCAGCGCGTGTCGATATTGCAGCGGGTATGGCTGTGGCAAGGGGTTGCGATGGCGTCGCTACTATTTGCTGGCTACCTCGGTGTACAGTTGTTGAAGGTTACCACTCATCCAGACATCCCACCACCCGTACTAGCCGCCCAATTGGCCAGTGATACGAGCCCGCTTAGGGTATTAGCCGTCTTGGAACCCGTCAAAAACGAAATCGCTTTGCGGCGGGTCGCTGGGGACCCTATCGCAAATCGTTCATTCGAGCTTTGGGCGATCTTACCTGGACAAGCGCCTGTGTCTCTCGGAGTTCTGCCTAACAGCGTAACCACCCGCGTCGCGATACCGCCATTGTGGCGTGATCAGACGGCTCAGATGACGCTTGCCATATCGGATGAACCGATTGGTGGTTCCCCTACCGGTGCCCCCACCGGTGACGTTTTAGCTGTGGGCGCGATGGCCAATCTTTAACCTCGGCGTAACTGCGGCCATTTGTATCGTCTGATACATCCGAACGTGTCGAGATAATTCCAATTCGTATAAACATTGCCGTTCTTTCCACGCGGCGCGAAACTATTTGTAACCGCCCAGCGTGCATACTCATTGTCAGCTATAGGTGCTCTTGCCAGTTGTCGGGCGGAAATCTCGGCATGTCTGGGAAAAGCAACGGCTGCCGACGCGAACCGCGCTGGGTGTGACGTCACACCTACTTGTGGTAGTGATGGACAATTTACATCACGCGATAATTGTTTGGAACGATGTTAGCGAGTCCATAGTTTAACCATTGTAAGCACTGCGGTGTAGTTAACGAGTTCTGCCAGGTGTTTGGGCTAGCCCAGCACCTGGCAATTTTTCTCGCCGGGTATCATTTTCCGCATCAAAAGCAGATTGCTTCGTCCTTAACCGAGCCTCCAGTAATGCATCAAATCACATCCCATTGCCTGTTTTCAAAGCAACGCGGCGATTGCGGCAAAACGTGCGAAACTTACCCCGCACACATCATGAGCCGCGTAACGAACCCCAAAGATAAACGCGATTTTATCAATAGAAGCGCCTTGGCCACGTTTGCCATGTCAGTGTCATGAAAGCATCGGTGAGCAGTGTCATTTTGACGATCGGGCGTTGGTTGCTGGCATCCCTGTTTTTCGCCGGATTTATCCAAAAGCTTATTGACCCGTCGGCCGCCCAAGCCTTGCTCGTGACGTGGCATCTTCCGGCGACGCTGGTCTGGCCCGCCATGGTCTTCAACGGTGTTGCTGCATTCATGTTGGTGACGGGCATTTGGATCGCGCAAGTCAGCTTTGCCTTGGCGCTTTATTGTATGTTCACCAGCATATTTCATTTTATCCCCAGTGATCCTTGGCAGATGTCTATCTTTGTCAAGAACTGGGCGATTGCCGGTGGGTTACTGGTTCTTGCGGGACACGCGTGGGAAAAACGAAAATGTTAAGTCCCCTTCGGTTTTACCCGCAGCGTCGGGTCTGCCTGCGTCGGGTCCTCGGGCCACGGGTGGCGTGGGTATCGTGCCCGCATATCCTTTCGCACGTCTGCATATGTTCCGGCCCAAAAACCCGGTAGGTCGGTGGTGACTTGAACAGGGCGCTGGGCGGGCGATAGCAAGGTAAATTGCAAGGGCTGCCCCGCGATCATCGGGTGCCGGGTGACCCCGAACACCTCTTGCAGGCGTAATGCGATCTGAGGTTGCGCTGCGGTATAGTCGATTGGCAACTTGCGCCCCAGGGGCGTGACGAAATGGGCCGGAACGGAGATGTCCAATTCTTGTCTGGCCTCCCATGATAACCGAGCCTCCAAGGCAGGCAATAGGTCAAAATTTTTCCAGTCTCCGGCACTTCGCACACCGTCCAGATAAGGGAGCAACCATTCTTCTGCCGTGGTGATAAGGTGATCTTCCGAAAAATCAGGGAAGCTGTCTGGCATCAATCGTGCCCGCGCCAGGAAATAGGCTGCGGCCTTGCCCGGGGCGAGGCCCAACTGGCGTACACCGGTCAGCATGGCGTGCGATACATCCTCGGAAGAAGCGTTCGACCAAGCGCGGTCATCCAATATCAACGCACCAAAGCGTTCTTGCTGCCTTGCCAGAACGCGTCCCTCGCGACGCGACCACTCACAGACATTGTGCCAGACGATCTGGTCTGCAAATGCGTCGCGCAGGTCTGCTTCGGATAGCCGTGCAGCTTGCCTTATGCGCGCCTCGCGTGGGTCACCGTCCAAGTCGGTCGCGACCAACAGGCGTTCGCTGGCCATGGGGTCGCTTTCGGGCAGTACGGCCCCCTTGCCCCCCGACATCACAAAGCGCGGTGCCTCGCCTTTTCGGCGCAATGCCACGCGGTCGGGATATGCAAGGGCCGCAAGAGCACCGGGGCTGTCAGGCCCGTGGCCGTTCTGCCCGCGGGCCAGCCTTTTAGCGTCTTGTCTGATCCGCGACAGGGCCGCATGATTGGCTTCGCCTAGTGTGCGTTTCCCCGCGACTGCGTCCATACGTAGCGCTAAATCAACCGGAGCACCGCGCAACGGGTCTCGTTCAGCCAGGATCGCCGCGAGCATAGGGGCAGAGGGTCCGCCCTTGGCCACCATGTGCGCCAGACGGGGATGCAGCGGAAGGCGGGACAAAGCGCGACCATGCGAAGTGATCTGGTTGGCTTGGTCAAGAGCACCCAACATCTGCAATACGCTCTGCGCCTCTGCCAACCGCCCTTGATGCGGGGTTGTGACAAAACTCAAATCGTCTGCCTTGGCACCCCAGATCGCCAGTTCCAATGCAAATGACGAAAGGTCGGCCACTTCAATCTCGGCGGGGGGGAAGGCTGCCAGGGACCCTTCTTCGCCCCGCGTCCAAAGCTTAAAGGCGACCCCTTCGGAAACACGGCCGGCCCGTCCAGCCCGTTGTGCAGCTTCTGCGCGCGTCACCCTTTCCGTAATCAGTCGCGACATGCCGGATGACGGGTCGAACTGCATGCGCCTCGCACGCCCCGAATCCACGACGATCTGGACGCCTTCGATGGTCAGGGACGTTTCAGCGATTGACGTGGCAAGGACCACTTTGCGACCAGTCTTGGCCGGGGTAATTGCCGCACGTTGAGCTTGGAAATCCATCGCCCCAAATAACGGGGCCACGCTGCAATCTGGTGGAAGCTGGCTTTTTAATGTGGCTTCGACCCTACGAATCTCGCCTTCGCCGGGAAGAAACACCAGCGCCGAACCGGGTGAGGTATTCAAGGCATGAAGAACCAGATCCGCCACTGCAAGTTCAAAGCGCTGTTTACCCACAGGGCGATCCAGCCATTGTGGAACGACGGGAAAACTGCGCCCTTCGGATGTCACGATGGGCGCATTCATCAAGGCCGCAACCGGTGCCGCATCCAATGTCGCTGACATAGCGACGAGCAACAAGTCACTGCGCAATGCGCCGGCGACCTCAAGACATAGAGCCAGTCCAAGATCGGAATTGAGCGATCTTTCGTGAAACTCGTCGAAAATCACTGCACCCACGCCTGATAGTTCGGGGTCTTGTTGCAACATGCGCGTCAAGATGCCTTCGGTTATAACCTCTATAACCGTATTTTTGCTGACTGCCGATGCCCCGCGCATTCGAAAACCGACCGTCTGCCCGACATCTTGGCCAAGGGTCGCTGCCATGCGGTCGGCGGCTGCACGCGCGGCAAGGCGGCGCGGTTCCAGCATAATGATCCGCCCCGAGGTTAGCTTTGCATCCAACATCGCCAATGGTACGCGCGTTGTTTTGCCGGCACCTGGCGGCGCTTGAAGCACGACGCGGCCTGTCTCGCGAAGCGCGGATATCACCTGCGGTAGAACGTCATCAATGGGAAGGGTAAAGTTCATGCAGCCCGTTATGGGCGAAACCCATGCCACAGCCAAGTCCTGCCTTGGTCTGGACATTCGCGGCGTTGCGCCTGACAAGATGATGCCAAAGACCAAGAGGGTGACGCATATGAATATCGACGATCTGGCCAAGGGTATTGCGGCAGGCGAACGTCGGGCGCTGGCACGCGGAATCACGCTGGTTGAATCGTCCCGAGAAGACCATCGGGCGCAAGCGACGGCCCTACTGGCCGCATTACCCAAAGAACGCGAGGCGCTGCGGATCGGGCTGTCAGGTACGCCGGGGGTCGGAAAATCAACATTTATTGAAAGCTTTGGGATGATGTTGATCGCGCAAGGATTGCGTGTGGCGGTACTGGCGATTGATCCGTCTTCGTCGCGGTCGGGCGGATCCATTTTGGGGGATAAGACCCGCATGGATTTGCTGTCGCGTGAAAAAGCCGCTTTTATTCGGCCTTCACCCAGCCAAACTCATCTTGGCGGAGTTGCGCGGCGCACCCGAGAGGCCGTGGCCCTTTGTGAAGCGGCCGGGTTCGACGTGGTGCTGATCGAAACTGTCGGTGTGGGTCAATCTGAAACTGTGGTCGCTGAAATGTCGGATGTGTTCTTGTTGCTGCTGGCCCCCGCCGGAGGGGACGAGTTGCAAGGGGTGAAACGTGGCATCATGGAAATGGCTGACATCATTGTGGTCAACAAGGCCGACGGTGACCTGAAACCCGCGGCTTCGCGGACCTGTGCAGACTACGCAGGGGCGCTGCGGTTGCTGCGTAAGCGG
>DRFG01000050.1 GCA_011050655.1 Roseobacter sp. | reverse complement strand
GCTCGGGTTTGTTACCTGTCAGCAGACGTTCAGGGAATGCCGTGATGAAAATCACCGGCCGTATGCCAAGTTCACCCATTAAGTCGTTCACGGCATCGATACCTGAAGAATTATCAGCGAGCTGAATATCAGCGAGGATCAGATCAGGTACATCGGACTTACCCAGCTTGACGGCTTCGTCGCGGGTCCGGGCTATGCCTGTGACGCGATGTCCCATCTCCGCAACAATCGATTCAATATCCATTGCAATGATAGCTTCATCTTCGATAATCATTACCGAACCGGCTACATTGTCGGCCATTTCGCGGCGTGCAATTTGAACCAGTTCACTGGCTTCTTCCTTGTCGACGCCAATAATTTGACCGACCTCTTCAAAGGAGAACCCTTCGATCGTATGTAATAACAAAGCTTCGCGGCTGTGGTTCGTCAACTTTGCAAGGTGTTTTTGTGCTTTGGCACGAAGACCGCTTTCACCCTCTTCGACTGGGGCTCCGGCACTGGCCCAGATGCCGTACAAAACCCGGAATACACCGGTACGTACATCTACGCCATCCAGAACGGAGCGATCCGTCAAGATCGCTTCAAGCGCCGCCGCAGCAAACGCATCGCCGCTTGACTGGCTACCTGTCAATGCGCGAGCGTATCGACGGAGGTAGGGAAGGCATTGGCCTAGCGCGTCACTGACACTTGTCGTTTTTGCCGCATCGGTCATTTATTATCGTCCTTTTAAATAATTCTGGAACCAAACCCCTTGAGTTTGAGTTTGGTTCCACATCATGTGTTGTAAATCAAGTATAGAGAAAGCAGGAATCTTGTTCATGCACCCAAATCAAAACGATGAGCGAGAGCGGTTTATCGACGAGAACCTACGCCGTGTCTATGACGAGACGGTGGAGGAAGGTATTCCAGACAAGTTCAAAGACCTGCTTAATCAGTTGAAAGAGCAAGACAAAAAAATCGGTAGAAACTAATGAGTGTTTCAGACCCACGGGATCAGTTGGTAGTACACCTGCCAGCTATGCGGGCGTTCGCGATCAGTTTGACGCGAAACGGTGCCATTGCTGATGATATGGTTCAAGATACTTTGGTAAAAGCTTGGACCAATATTGATAAATTCCAAGTCGGTACCAATATGCGGGCTTGGTTATTCACCATTCTGCGCAATACTTATTATTCGTCCCGTCGTAAGGCTAACCGCGAGGTAGCTGATATTGATGGAGTGTTTACTGAAAACCTTGCTGAAAAGCCTGCGCATGACGGGCACATGCAGATGTCAGATTTCAGAAAAGCGTTGGGAGAATTGAAAGACGAACAGCGCGAAGCACTGCTGCTAGTAGGCGCGTCGGGGTTTTCTTATGAGGAGGCAGCCGAAATGTGTGGTGTAGCCGTGGGTACGATTAAAAGTCGGACCAACCGGGCACGTGCGCGAATTGCTGAACTCATGGGGTTGCGCGATGATGAAAGCTTGGAGATGACCGATGACGCCACGATGTCGGTAATTTCGTCATCCAAAGTTTCTTCTTTCTAACTATGACCTCCGGCTTTTTGAGCACCAATGTTTTTCGGGGCCTGGCGTTTCGGGTGCTCCTGTTTCTGTCGCTTGCTCTGTTGCCCATTGGGCTGATCGCCGTTGTTCAAACTCGCGAAATCGCTGATCAAAACCTCTCCAACGCCGAATTGTCCTTGCTCGCTATCACCGAGCAGGCTTCGGCGTTGCAGAGCAATTCCATTCAAGAAGCTTTTGGGGCCGCCGACGCTCTGGCGTCTATCGTTAATTTGATTAAGGATGATGATGTTTCGTGCAGCGCCTTCTTGCGCGAATATCAAGAAACGTCAGACCTCTACACTGTTATCAGCTTTATTCAGCCCGATGGTAAACGCGAATGCGTTTCTTCGGGAATACAAGATGATGTGTCGCGCCGCGAAATCTTCATGAAGATGATCCGCGAGAAAGAGAGAATGGCCAGCATTGTCATGAACTCGATGCAAAGCAAGGAACCGGTTTTGGTCGTGACAAACCCTCTTAAGGTGGATGGAACTCTCATCGGCTTCATCAATATGTCCATTCCCGAGCGCGTGCTGGCAAAGGTATCCAACCCTGAGATCAAGGTGCCTCCGACGGCGATGCTTACGTTCAATACACAAGGCGAAATCCTGACCACCGAAAACGGGCGGTCATTGGCGGAAAGTGAGCTTCCGTCTTTTGCTGCGTTGAAGTGGTATGTTGGGCAATCCGGCAGGGTTTTCCGTGATGTGAACAAAAGCGGCAAGGAACGGGTCTATGCCGTTTTGCCGATCGTGCCAGGTGTCGTCTACGCGATGAGCGTCTGGCCAACGGATTCTTCTTTGCTCAAAGCCGGCTCGACCACCGCACTTAGCCTGTTTTTGCCCGTAGCGATGTGGATTGCCAGCTTGATTGTGGCTTTTTGGGCGCTGAACCGGTTGGCGATAAAGCATATAGGCAAGCTAAGCAGACAGATGCGCCATTTTGCGCTGAATAGAACGTTACCTCGCACGGCGTTGGGCGGCGTGGTTCCGACTGAAATAGTCAATATGGAGCAAGCATTTATAGGGATGGCTGAATCTATTTTGCGTGATGAAGCCAAGCTGGAAGATAACTTAAGGCAGAAAAATATTCTGCTGAAAGAGGTTCACCACCGGGTCAAAAATAACCTTCAATTGATCTCATCTATCATGAACATGCAAATTCGTCAGGCGTCCACTCAGGAGGCAAAACGAGTTTTGCAACGTCTGCAAGACCGCATCCTAAGCTTGGCCACAGTGCATAAAAGTCTCTATCAAAACGATAGCTTGACTCGCGTTGATGGCGGTATGCTAACAAACGAGATCGTAAATCAATTGCTTAGCGTTGGGTTGCCCTCAGGATCGGGCGTCAAGATCATCCAGCATTATGAAGCCATTCAGCTTGATCCTGATGACGCTGCTCCGTTAACTTTGTTGGTGTCCGAGGCCATCACCAACGCCATGAAATACGTCGCTATCGGCGAGAATGCAGACTCTTTCATCGAGCTCAATCTTTCTTACACCGGAGCGGAATCCGCAAGGTTGTTAGTCAAAAACACCACTGGTGGAGGTCAAGATGAACCCGGCACCGGACTTGGCTCGCGATTGATCAATGCCTTTTCACGCCAACTGAATGGGCGGGTGGAAGCGAATGAGGAAGACGGCGTTTATACGCTTTGCGTTGAATTCCATGTCCCGCTTCAGTCGAAAGAGGTGTATGACTATTAAGTTTGTTCACTTTTCCGTTTATGAGAAAAATCCCAAAAAAATTGTCGACCTTTTTTATTAAAAAGTGATTTATCGGATAAGTTTCGGATTTTCTGAAAATCTGAAGAATTTCCTTTGGATTCAGCGCATTTTATTGATGCTATGCGAGACGCGGGTATGTCACGCGACGCAGGTGGCAGCTTGGGGGCGGATTTTTTTGTGTAACATCTCCGCATCACAGCGAAAACGCCGATGGAACGACATTGCGAGTACGTTGTTGAGCTTGTGAACGCTAGAAACGCTAAGCATAGGAGGCGACAATGGCAGCAGATCTTTTTCTCAGCTCTTCGGTGATATTGAGCGTGGCTGCACTTGCCATCGTTTCATTGACCACTTCGCGCGGACGCACTGAACATCGGCAGCCTAAACATCGGCAGCGCGACCAAATACAACGTGGTCCCGAGGATCCGCACGACGGGTCTAAAGAGGGGTGAACATTATTGTTGGTATCAAGACTTAAAAACTAGGCGGGGTGCACGCACTCACGACAATGCAGGTGTCTTTCGCGGTGTTTCGAAACCGATGCGGAAGGCGGCTGTCGAACATATATCCATCGCCAGGTCTCAAAGTCTCGGCTATCCCATCGACGGTTACTTCGATTTCACCTGAGATAACGATACCGGCTTCCTCACCTTCATGCGTGATGAATTCGGGTCCTGTGTCTGCACCGGGCGGATATGTTTCATGCAAAACCTGTAATGAATGTTGTTCGGCATTTCCTAACTGACGCAGTGAAACTTGCCCATCTCTGGTGGGAGATACCTTGGTAAACTCGTGCTCGCGGTAAAATACTTTAGCGGTTTGTGTACCTTCCAGCGTCGAAAAAAACTCGGCCATGCTAATCGGAATCGCATCTAAAAGACTTTTTAAAGATGCCACAGAGGGACTGGTTTTATTTTTCTCAATAAGAGAAATAGTTCCGTTGGTAAGCCCGGCCTTGGCGGCCAGTTCTCGCTGTGAGAGGCCGCGATCTTCGCGAATCGATCTTAGCCTTTGACCTATGTCCATGCCGGCCCCCGGTAAATTTCTTTTTCTCTCTGTATCGCGTATCTGTGTGCGATCACAGGCAAATTTTGACGTAGATTTGGGATGGCAATTGCGATTTGTAGAAATGCGATTGACAATTAAATTAAACAAAATAATAGGATTTTAAACGCGCGCCTGCGTTTCAAACAGAGGATTTGTATATGCCTAGCACTGTCAAGAAGCAGTCCCGTAAGGACGCTGCAAAGAAAACGGCAAAAAGCACGATCGTACCCGACATGCTTGATGCAAACATAGCTTTGGAAACCAACGCGCAATTGGCGGCCCGCCGAGAGCTTGCTGTGCCGCGCGGTGTCGCGTCGGCTGCGCCCATCTATGCAAAATACGCAGAGAACGCCGAGCTTTGGGATATCGAAGGCAATCGCTATATCGATTTTGTCGGCGGCATTGGCGTGCTGAATACCGGCCACCGCCACCCAAAGGTTATCGCTGCTGCCAAGGCGCAAGAAGACCACTATACCCACACCAGCTTTCAGGTCGTGCCCTACGGACCCTATATAGAGCTGGCAGAAAAGCTGAATTCGCTGGCTCCGGGCGATATGCCGAAAAAGACGTTGTTGGTCACCACCGGGGCCGAAGCGGTCGAGAATGCGGTGAAGATCGCGCGGGCTGCGACGGGTCGCCCGGGTATTATTGCCTTTACCGGTGGTTACCACGGGCGCACGTTGCTGACCTTGGGTATGACGGGCAAGGTATCGCCCTATAAGAAGGACGTGGGCCCGTTCCCATCTGACATCTTCCGCGCTCCATTCCCGTCGCAACGCGATGGCATCACCGTTCAGGATGCGATTACTGGCCTTGAAAACCTGTTCCTGACCGATGCACAGCCTGAACGCATCGCTGCCATCATCATTGAACCGGTGCTGGGCGAAGGTGGATATACCCCGGTCCCGTTCGACATGATGCGTCAGCTTCGCGAGATTTGCGATAAACATGGCATCATGCTGATAGCAGACGAGGTGCAAGCCGGTTTCGGCCGTACCGGTAAATGGTTCGCGATCGAGCACTCAGGCGTGGTGCCGGACCTTATCACAGTCGCAAAGTCGATGGCCGGCGGCTATCCTTTGGCGGGCGTGATCGGTCGTGCTGATGTGATGGATGCGATGATCCCCGGTGGTTTGGGTGGCACTTACGGGGGCAATCCCGTTGCCTGCGCCGCTGCGCTTGCTGCAATCACTGCGATCGAAGATGAAGACCTGTTGGCGCGTTCGACAGCGATGGGTGAACACCTCAAGGCACGGTTTGCCGAAATCGGTGCCCGCGCCGCGCCGTATCGCATGTGGGATATTCGCGGGCTAGGTGCTATGGTGGCTGTTGAATTTGTCACTGACTTTGACACCGCGAAACCAGATGCAGATTTCACCAAGCGAGTGATAGCGCATGCGCTAAAGCAAGGCTTGCTTTTGCTTAGCTGCGGGATGCAGGGCAACGCTGTTCGTGTGATGGTGCCGCTTACGGCCTCGGACGAGATTGTCGACGAAGGTCTAGCGATCTTCGAAGCGGCTGTTTTGGCTGCTATCGCCGAAGAAACTCACTAATCTGCTCAATTTCATTCAAGAGCGCAGAGGTACTCTCTGCGCTCTTGGATATGCGGGCTCCTGCTGGCATAAAGTCGTCTGATTTTCCTCCATCTCCTACTTAGTGCGACCGTGTGGTCGTGAATATATCTGTGCTACGGGGCCGGTAACCGCACAAATACGAGGCAGTCCTGGCGCTTTTAACGGACGTTTGCGGGAATTTGTGACGGAGTACGCACCGTCTAAGTTTCAAGGGGCGGACATAAGTCGGAATTGTTTAATTTTATAAACAATGCGGATCTTTTAAAAACATCCCATGGCTGCATTTTTATTTTTTACTAATAGTTCCATATCCTTAGTAATATGCTTCCCTAGCGTAAACATAAGGTGGGTGAATAAATACAACGCTCCCGGTATCTACACCGCAGCGAGCGAAAGCAGGATCACAGGTCTGATATTTAAAGAGTTACAAGCAAAAACCGCCCTGTGTTCGCGAATAAATTGCCTTGTTTTAACTGGACATATCTGCGTTCCTTCTAGCTATGAGAAAGGGCACTCGCGCGAAAAGCGAGCGCACCATAAATAGAATTGGGAGACTTCAAATGACTATTTTCAAGTCAATCGCTATCGCTTCTGCGCTGGTCGCTGGTACTGCGGCGACAGCACAGGAAAAGTTCATCACCATCGGCACCGGAGGCCAGACGGGGGTGTATTTCGTAGTGGGTCAGTCGATCTGCCGGCTGGTGAACCGGGACAGCGCGAAGACAGGGCTGAAATGTACCGCGCCTTCAACTGGGGGCTCGATCGCCAACATCAACGCCATAAAGGCGGGCGACATGGACATGGGCGTTGCCCAATCTGACTGGCAGTTCCACGCCTATAACGGTACGTCGCAGTTCGAAGGCGATAAGTTCGATAAAGAGCGGGCGGTGTTTTCGGTTCACGCCGAACCCTTCACCGTGATCGCACGCGCAGATGCAGGTATCGAAAGCTTTGATGACCTGAAAGGCAAGCGCGTTAACGTCGGCAACCCTGGCTCTGGTCAACTTGCGACGATGCAGGTGGTTCTGGATGCCAAAGGTTGGTCCATGGATGATTTTGCCTTGGCATCCGAACTGAAGCCCGCAGAACAAGCGGCTGCTTTGGGCGATAACAAGGTCG
>DRFG01000049.1 GCA_011050655.1 Roseobacter sp. | reverse complement strand
TCAAGGTTGGCGACACTATGCATGCGATGCCGCCACAAGGCTCGTTTTCTTCCGCGTTAGAGCCTGATCGCGCGAAAAACTATCTGGGGTTTGCCGGTGGTTCGGGCATCACGCCGGTATTGTCGATCCTGAAGACGGTGCTGGCCCGCGAACCCAAATCAACGTTTACGCTGGTCTATGCCAACCGCGCCGTGAACACGATTATGTTCCGCGAAGAGCTAGAGGATCTCAAGAACCGTCATATGGGCCGGTTGAGCATCATTCACATGCTGGAAAGCGGGCAGGATATCGACCTGTTCACCGGCCGTGTGGACCAAAACAAATGCGCCGAACTGTTCAAGACATGGATCGATGTATCCGACGTCAACATAGCCTTTATCTGCGGCCCCGAACCGATGATGCTATCCATCGCCGATGCGCTGAAATCTCAGGGATTAGAGCCTGACCAGATCAAGTTTGAGCTGTTCACCGAAAGCCAGCAGGGTCGTTTGGCGAAGCAGGCAATGGCCAAGCGCAGCGAAGGTCAGGCCGAGACACAAGTCACGGTCAAGATCGACGGCGCGCACCACAGCTTTACCATGACCAAGGGACAATCGGTGCTGGAGGCTGCGCTGGCAAATAACCTCGACGCACCATTCGCGTGCAAGGCAGGTGTCTGTTCGACCTGCATGTGCCAGGTGACTGAGGGCGAGGTTGAAATGCTGTCGAACCATGCGCTCGAGGATTATGAGGTCGAACGCGGCTACAGGCTTAGCTGCCAAAGCTACCCGCTGAGCGACACGCTATTTATCGACTACGACCATCACTAGAGGAACTACCATGCGCGATATTCAAAGCTTTGCTGCGGGGCAGTGGATAAATCCGGGCGCGGGGGCACGTGAGATCGCCAGTGCGATCACAGGCGAGGTGATCGCCCGAGCCGGCAATGACGCGCTCGAGGTCCAACCCATGCTGGCCTATGGCCGCAATGTCGGCGGGCCAGCCCTGCGCAAGCTGACATTTCACGATCGCGCAAAGATGTTAAAAAAACTGGCATTGCACCTAAATGACCATAAACAGAGCCTATACGCGCTGTCTTTTGACACGGGCGGCACCTTGGCGGATCACAGGATAGACGTGGATGGTGGCATCGGCACCATGCAGGTTTACGCTGGCAAGGGTCGCCGCGAGATGCCCGATGACCATGTGTATCTCGATGGGCCACCAGAGCAACTGGGGCGATCAGGCCAATTTATGGGCCGTCATATCTGTACACCGCTGCAAGGTGTTGCCGTGCATATCAACGCGTTCAATTTTCCTGTCTGGGGTATGTTGGAGAAGCTGGCACCAACTCTTTTGGCTGGCATGCCTGCTATCGTCAAACCGGCCACCGCCACCTGTCAGGTGACCGAGGCCTGTTTCCGCCTGATGATCCAGTCGGGTATCTTGCCTGACGGCGCGATCCAACTGGTGACCGGAGGATTGGCTGATATGCTCGATCATCTCGATTGTCAGGATGCGGTCAGCTTTACCGGCTCGGCGGACACAGCGCTTAAATTGCGTGGCAATCCTGTGTTGCTAGAGCGCTCGGTCCGCTTCGCGTCCGAGCAAGACAGCCTCAACGCATCGGTATTAGGGTCTGATGCTGCCCCCGGTACACTGGAGTTTGATCTGTTCGTCAGGGAAGTCCAGCGCGAGATGATTACAAAGGCAGGTCAGAAATGTACCGCCATTCGCCGGATAATGGTGCCGCAAGCCCATGTGGATACGACCATTGCCGCGCTATCGGAACGCTTGGCCAAGGTCACCATCGGTGACCCGCGACTAGAAACAACTAAAATGGGGGCGTTAGTCTCGCAGTCGCAGCGCAATGATGTGCTAGAAAAAGCCGCTTTGATAGGCACCGAGGCTGAACGGGTCTTTGGAGATCCTGAAAGTTTCACTCTCAACGGGGCCGACCGCCATAATGGGGCATTCGTGCCGCCGATGCTGTTTCACTGCGCTGATCCTGACGCCGCGCACTATGTTCACGAGACCGAAGCATTCGGCCCCGTGGCGACCATCATGCCCTACCGAGACACGGACCATGCCATTTCTTTGCTGCGCAAGGGCAAGGGGGCACTTGTCGCGTCCGTTATCACCTGCGACGGCGATATCGCGCGGCAGATGGCAATTGGCGCAGGCGCATTCCACGGACGGCTGTACTTTAACAACCGCGATTCAATGGAAGAGGCGACCGGCCATGGTGCACCACTGCCCCACATGGTGCATGGCGGGCCGGGGCGTGCTGGCGGCGGCGAGGAGTTGGGCGGCATCCGCGGCGTCATGCATTACATGCAACGCACTGCCGTTCAGGGCAGTCCTGATATTCTGACTGCAATCGGCAAACAGTGGATGCCGGGCGCGACCGAGATTTCTGATCGCGCCCACCCCTTCACCCGCAATTTCAGCGACCTTGATCTGGGCGAAACTTTCAATTCAGCGCGTCGCGTTGTGTCACTGGACGATATCGAAACCTTTGCGCATTTCACCGGCGATACATTCTATGCCCATATGGATGAGGAAGCGGCAAAGGCGAACCCGTTCTTCCCCGGGCGTGTCGCTCATGGTTATCTATTGCTCAGCTTTGCTGCGGGTCTGTTCGTGCAACCTGATCCGGGACCCGTTCTCGCCAATACTGGGCTTGATAGTCTGCGTTTCATGGCCCCCGTACAAGCGGGCGACAGCATCAAGGTGCGTTTGAGCGTGAAGTCAAAGACATCTCGCAACGATGACTACGGTGAAGTGCGTTGGCATGTAACGCTAACCAATCAGGAAAACGCCGCCGTGGCCGAATACGAACTGCTGACGATGAATGCGTACTAAAACCTTCGCCGAGGCGACGAATACCCTCAAGGATTTGAAAGGCCAGCGTGTCTGGTCGCTGATGATCAGCCTTTTCGGTGATCTGGCGCGTCGCGAAGGGGATGTAATCAATGGCCCGGTGCTGTCGGCGATCATGGCTGCGATGGACGTGCGCCCCGAAGCCGCCCGTGTGGCCTTGCATCGTTTGCGCAAGGACAACTGGATCGCATCAGAAAAACACGGACGCATAAGCCGACATAGTCTGACCCGCGATGGCCGCAGCCAAAGTCAGGCGGCCAGCCCACGCATTTATGCCAGACCGGAAGAGCTTGATCCATCGTGGCAAATGGTCATGACTGAAGACGTCGGCGCGAACGCGTTGGAACAAGCGGGATTCACTGCATTTCTGCCACGCTGCTATGTTGGCCCAGCCTCCTCCAAGACCCCGGTGGGGGCGGTGATTTTGGCCGGGCAAAAGGTGCCTGAGTGGATGAAGCTGCGGCTAGAGCCGGCGCAGTTGGCTGACAGCTACGATCAGCTTGCCCAAGCACTTGACCATACTGCCCGCACCTTGCCTCCCTCTACAGACCTTACCCCGCTCGAAATTGCCACGTTGCGTTGTCTGATCGTGCACAATTGGCGCAGGCTGGCTCTGAAGCATCCCCCGCTTCCACGTCCCTTGATGCGCGACGAATGGCCGGGGCTAAAAGCCCATATTCTGGTTGCCGATTTACTGACGCGGTATCCCCGTCCCGACCTGTCGCAGATTTCGGTCGTATAGGGACCTTGCAAAAGCGACACTTTCCCACGGCGGCGCAGGGCGATATAGGGGGGACATGACAAATAAACTTTATCAACATGACTTGCCTGACGGGCTGGATCTTGGCCCCCTCGTGGCCATCGACTGCGAAACCATGGGTTTGCACCCGCATCGTGACCGATTGTGCGTGGTGCAGCT
>DRFG01000048.1 GCA_011050655.1 Roseobacter sp. | reverse complement strand
AGATGTGTATAAGAGACAGGTCTTGTACGTCACGCCAAGCTGACGCTCCAATTCCTTGCCGGACACGCCATGCTTGGACGTGGTGAACAGAAAGATCGCGTAGAACCAAAGCTGCAAAGGAGTGCGGCTCTTTTCAAAGATACTGCCAACCATTGGGTGAATGTGGTGGCCGCACCACTGGCAGGAATAAGCTTGCTCATTGGTCAGGCGATACCATTTGGCGTCACGCTCACACTTTGGGCAGGTATGGCCCTGACCGAAGCGGACGTTGAACAAATGCTCAAGGCAAGCCTCGTCGGAGGGGAACTGTTTGAAGAACTGGCGGACGTTTGTCTGTTTCATGCACTATAGATAGGCTTTGCACTACCGTATGTCAAGGGGATACACCCCCCGATATTTAACATAAGATTGATTACAGGATATTTTTTTGCAGAAAATATAGCTGTAGAACAATTACTTCTCGCCACAACTTGGTTGCCCTTACAGGGACGCTTAACCCGCTTCTGATGGAACCCCTCTTTGGGGATCAGCGTGACTGATCACAGCTCTTTAGGTTTCGTCCAACTTGTTCTTTTCGACACAGAGCCTCTGCTCACATGGCCTTGAACGAGCGCTCGTCTCTTCCTTTACGGTCTGGCGTTCGATCATTCGGTGGACGACGGAAGCGCCTGTTCATCGGTGCAGCTTGCGCAGCAGCCTCCATTGCTGGGTCCCGTCGCGCATCCGCAATCCCGCCGCGTAAGCTAAGTAAACGGCAATAGGTGCGCAGACCCCTCGACAGGTATGGTAGCAAATCCGTATCAAGGCGGAGTGTGTATAAAGGTTTTTCGAAATGCCAGATCGCGTTTCCCCATTGATACTCTTTCGTAATCAAACCTTTCGCTCCCTCTGGGTGGCGGCATTAGCCTCGAATTTTGGGGGCCTAGTACAGGCCGTTGGCGCGGCATGGTTGATGACGTCGTTGACGGATTCACAAAATATGGTCGCGCTGGTTCAGGGATCTGTGGCGTTACCGATCATGATATTCTCGCTACTGGCGGGGGTTTTCGCCGATAATTTCGACCGGCGCCGGGTGATGTTAATCGCGCAAGCGTTTATGTTTGTGGTTTCGGTGCTCCTCACCTTCATGGCCTTTGAGGGCTGGCTCTCCCCTTGGCTGTTGCTCGCATTCACGTTCCTGATCGGCTGTGGCACGGCACTGCATAACCCATCTTGGCAAGCAACAATGGGCGACATCGTCTCGCGGGAAGAACTGCCTTCAGCCGTTTCTCTCAACAGCATGGGCTTCAACCTTATGCGCAGCATCGGGCCCGCCGCGGGAGGAACAATTGTTGCACTCGCGGGCGCGGCCGCAGCGTTTGCGGTAAATGCGCTGAGCTATGTTGCCATCATTCTTGCATTGCTTCGTTGGAAGGCCCCACCGCGCGACACCCGCCTCCCCCGAGAGCCGATGGGCAGCGCTTTTTCAGCGGGGCTGCGCTATGTCGCCATGTCACCAAACCTTATGCGGGTCATCTTGCGGGGCTTCTGGTTCGGGCTCTCAGCGATCGCCTTGCTTGCTCTTTTGCCTGTCGTCGTTCGTGAAACTCTAAATGCAACAGCCTTTATTTACGGGGTCATGTTGGGGTGCTTTGGCATGGGAGCTGTGGCCGGGGCGTTAGCTAATTCAAGGTTGCGGGCGCGTTTTGCCAACGAGTACATTGCCCGAGGCGGGTTTACGGGCTTCTCAATCAGTTGCGTTGTACTGGCTATCAGCGGCCAGATTCTGGTGTCAGGTATAGCCCTGATGTTGGCAGGTGCTTGTTGGGTTCTTTCGCTATCCATGTTCAACGTGACAATCCAGCTTTCGGCCCCGCGTTGGGTCGTTGGGCGCGTGATTGCCCTTTATCAAACTGGAACTTTTGGCGGAATGGCGGCGGGCAGCTTGATCTGGGGTGTCATCGCCGAACGGATGGGTCCGGAAACTGCTTTGCTTGGTGCCTCTGTCCTGCTTGTTGTGGGCGCATTACTGGGAGTTCGGTTGCCGCTGCCAGAGTTCGGCGGCCTAGATCTCGACCCATTGAACCGTTTCAAGGAACCGACAACACGCTTTGATCTGAGTTACCGCAGCGGCCCAGTGATGGTCATGGTGGATTACGAGATCGCGCAGGCCGACGTGCCAGAGTTTCTCACAGCGATGAGCCTTCGCCGACGTGTACGCATTCGAGATGGTGCCCAACAATGGGCGTTGCTGCGCGACCTGCATCAACCGGAGCACTGGAGCGAAAGCTACCACGTGCCCACGTGGGGCGAATATGTCCGTCACAATGAACGGCGCACAAAAGCGGATGCCGAACTTTCAGATCGGATACGGGTGTTACACCGCGGGTCCGATGCCCCCGTCGTGCACCGGATGATTGAACGCCAGACTGTTCCGCTGCGCGATGACATGTTGCAAAAGGAGGA
>DRFG01000047.1 GCA_011050655.1 Roseobacter sp. | reverse complement strand
TCACAATGTGGTTCGCTCTGCTCCTCAGGCGATGCAGCCGTAACGCTCAATCCCCATAGCTCCGAGATCCGCCCGCGCTTTCCTCCTTGTCAGATTTGTCGCCGCTGCAGCTCACGCTGACAGCAGCCACAAACCTTAGACAAAGAGAGCTTTTGCTGTAAGTTCACAAATTGTCGGTTTTCCGGAGGCCGTTTAACAAAGGTTCATTAGCCAGTGGTACAAACGTATGGCTTTTGACTGATACGGCAACGCTCTCCGTGTCAATTCGCAACGCGCGGTATTACCCGCATCTGGCGGGCTGCATCGGCATCCGAGATGGCCCTTTTAGAATATTCAAAAGTCCCACACTCTTTCAATTCCTGCGCGGCACGTATCATTTCCCCCAACGCAGCGCGGGCAAGTGATCCTCCAGTGCTGATGCGCCTGACGCCTGCGGAGGACAGATTATCAACGGTATAGGATGCTGCTGTCAAACCAACGACGACATTTACCGGCACCGAGACTGATTTGCAGACCGCGCGAACGGTTGCGATGTCTGCCAATCCTGGTGCGTAGACAACATCTGCGCCCGCTTCCTCAAACGCTTGTAGACGCCGGATCGTGTCATTCAAATCAGGGCGGTTATATATAAAATTCTCAGCCCGTGCTGTAATCAAAAAGCCGGGTCCGGACTTTGCGGCTACAGCCGCGCGTATCCGGTCGACGGCATGTTCAAACTCGTAGATCGGATTGTCCGGATCGCCGGTCGCATCTTCGATCGCACCGCCGCATAAACCGATTTTCTCAGCTTCCCGCACAGTTTGCGCACAGTCTTCTGGTGCGTCACCGAAGCCGTTTTCCAAATCCGCAGAAACGGGCAGGTTTGTTGCCTCTACGATAGAACGCGCATTATCAAGCACCTGACTGCGGGACAAGCTACCGCTGGAATCGCGGATTCCCATAGAGAAAGCCAGACCAGCACTCGTCGTTGCAAGAGCTTCGAAACCAAGCCCCTCAAGAATGCGGGCCGTTCCTGCATCCCATGCGTTGGGCATCAGAAACGCTCCGGTTGAATGGTGCAGACGGGTAAACTCATCCCGTTTTTGTTGGTTCTCATCCATCCGCATTGTCTTATGATCCTTCTGCAGTTTGAAGCCTTCCTTCTCGATGAAACTATCTGACCGCGAACGCCTGTCCCGTACGGTAGCGACATTGGCCAAGGGGGAAATGCGTGTTGCTTCAAATATACATCGAGAAAATAGACCTATCATCGCGGTTATCTCCGAGATCAGAATAGGCCCTGCCGAGACATATTAAAAACGAATTATCTCACTCACCGTGATGAGCTTTGGTAATCACAGTGCATGAACACCGATCTCGAAATTGACCTTCTTCGGACCTTTGTAGCTGTTGCAGCTCACCAAAATTTTACGTACGCGGCGCGAACAATTGGTCGCACGCAATCGGCTGTTGGCATTCAGATGAGCATCGCATCGCGAACTTGTCCGTCCGACACACCGAAACAGATTGATAGGCGCATATGGCGAAAAATTTCGTCTTTCTGACCGAATACTGGAATCTTTTAAATAAATCAGCTATTTTACCATTTGATTAACAACCTTGCCGGCGCTGATTGCATTTGTACCAAGCGGTTATTTACCCACAGCATGGTCAGTACCTTTCCCCCAAGAGACGTGTGACCAAGCTATCTCATGCACAAAATATGCGGCAAAACCTGTCACAGATCCAAAGAATGCTATGCCGCCGCTGGCTGTAACTGAACCGGTAAAGATAAACCCGATCAGCAGCATCGAGAAAAAACCGGCAATTTGCCAAGAGACGGCCTTGGCAAAAAGTCTGATTGTGCTGTCCATTTGGGTCTTCTCCGACGAAGGTTTGAATTCTTATTTAGCTATCTGGGATATATATGAATGGAAATTAGGCACATTTGCTGCGAAAAGGCTATTATGAGGATTTTTATCTGCAAAGTAGATCAAAATGGACAAACGTGATCGAGCTGACCTGTTTCGAGAGCGGCTTCAACACGCGATGTTGCGCAAGAACGTGACAAGAAGCGCGTTGGCGAGAACAACAAAAGTGGATCGTTCTACGATTGGTCAACTGCTCAAGGAGGATCAACCCCGCCTACCCAACGCGCAACTGGCCGCCGATGTCGCAGATGCGTTGGGGGTCAGCACCGACTGGCTGCTTGGCCTGACAAACAGGCCAGAAACCCCCGGCGACATCGTTGCCGCTGCAATGTCTCTTAGCCCCGCAGAGCGCTCTTCGGCTGATGAACAGCTTCTTGAATGGCACCGCGAGGCCGCAGGATACAAAGTACGCCATGTTCCTGCAACTTTACCCGATATCCTCAAGACGGAACGCATGCTGCAATGGGAATACGCATTGTTTCAGGAACGGCGGCTGCCAACGGCATTCGCCGCTATACAAGATCAACTGGAGTGGTTGTCTTCAGGGGTTTCTGACTATGAAATCGCATTGCCAGTTCACGAAGTCGAGTCATGCGCAGCTGGAACGGCTTACTACAAAGGGCTTGAGGTAAGCGTCCGATTTGAACAGCTGAATTTTATCGCCGATCAATGTGACAGAATGTTCCCGAGGTTGCGGATACTACTGTTTGATGCCCATACGGTTTTTAGTTCTCCGGTGACAATTTTCGGGCCCAATCTGGCAGTCGTTTACGTGGGTCAATGCTATCTCGCATTTCGTGAGATTGAACGTGTAAAGTCTTTAACCAATCACTTTGATTGGCTTGTGCGCGAGGCGGTTGTGGACGCCCGTAATGTCTCAAGCTATATCCGGTCGCTTACGAAGCGGTAACGCCGTCTTACAGTATCCCGTAAAACAGTGGGTTTTGGCGATCGGGCCGGTTCAAAGAGGGTTCACCTTGAGCCCATAATACCGATGCTGTGCTCTGCACGAAGATCAGCGATTTTGCCGCGATCTATCGCAACAAACTATCTACAATACGGCGGGCAGCTTCGCGGCGCATTTGGGCATCAAGGACGTCTTGAGGGTCTGTTGGGCAACGCGAGAACGCCACTATTATTTTACGGAAAAATATTTTAAACATACCTATATAACTAGATTATTAGTTATTTTAGGGCATAGAAAAATGGAAGGCGTCATGCTGCTTCATCCCTCGTAAGTTTGAAACCGACGCAGCACTCTGCTGTCAGGAAGGACACTGTTCGGCGCATGGCATCATAGTCTACGCGGTTCACAATCTGACGGCCTTGACGCTCCTGAATTATCAACCCGGCATCGACCAACGCATTCAGATGATGCGCCAGTGTTGAGGCGGCCACGTTGAGGTGTTGTCCTATTTCTCCGACTTTCAGGCCTTCGCCCCCGGTTCGAACTAACAGGCGAAAAACCTCAAGACGGGTGTCGTGTCCGAGGGCGGCAAGTGACCGGGCGATGGACGTATTTGTTGTCATAAGAGAAACATAACCATAAAACCGGTTTTGTCAATCTTCCTGAAAACGTTTACCTGGAAACCTCTGTTTGATGATCCATCAAATGGTCATTCGCAGGCAGGTGCTTCGGAAAGCAGCCATGCGAATTGCCGTCATAAGCAGCAGCAAGGTCTAAGGTTCACGTCATTGCGCTCGCTCCAATCGCGCCTTTTCCGTGCGCATGGCGAAGCGGGATGATCTATCGCATCAGCCACCTGAATGCATTCTGCAACGCCGCTTTTCCACCTGATTGAATTGGAGCACCATGCGCCATCACAAGACTGTCGACAGGCCATTCCAAGATGCGCCTGACCCCATCTCGGGCCGCTAGCTTGTTCGTCGTTGCCATACGAAACTTGCGAGGCACGGACGGCATAGCGGCCGTCATCAGGTCAAGCCGGGCCACCACCGCGCGCCAGCCGCGATACCAGCCTTGTGGGATCTGTTGTACGAGGTCCGTAACCAGCGCTGTGGCTGACTCTCGATGGAAAAACACCACCTCAGTTGTGATTTTGTTGCCGCGCACGACCACCTGATCGATAATACCGGCCCAGGCGGGGTCCGGTTCATGGCCAAGGGTCGCATGGATAGCGGTTCCTGCGACGTGTTGCATAAGACCGGGTGCAACGTGAACCCGTGCATCAGCGTAGGCGGCCGCCCATTCAGCGAGGAACGTGTGGTGCAGGCTATTGGGGGCTACTATATGGCGGACGGGTCCAAGGGCATCAACAGCACTGCGCACATCCTGTGTCAGATCTACCGGCGACCAGACCCATAATCCACCCTTATTCGGCAGTCGGATCACGGCCATGCGTGTGGGAAACAGGAAACCCGCCGCGCCTGTCACGGCGGGCCCATCAAACAGCCAAAGCTCGGTGCCGAAATGTGTCACGATAGAACCGGCCCTTTCCTGAGTGCGCACATCCCAAAGCTACTTGGCGGCGGCAGATTTGTCCAAATCCATTCCCGGTGCCGTCGAGATGAGCTATTGAAACCGCCATGGGGGAGCAACCCAGCATCAGGCAATGACCGCTCCTTTCAGTCATCCGCTTCCACCCGTATTGACGGCTATTCAGCGGACCTTGTCCCAGTTCGCTGAAACGGCACTCATGGCAGCTTCCGGGAAACCCAGTATGGGAGTTGCTACACCAACGCCTTTTGCATTGCTGATAGTAATGTTTCTACGGTGAAAGGCTTGTTGATAACGAAGCTGGACGGGTAACTTGCCGTAATCGCCTCTGCGTCACCGTATCCGGTAGCGAGAATGAACGGTATACCTCGTTCTGCTAAATTGTTTGCAACAGGCAATGACGTTTGATCGCCTAGGTTTACATCAAGCAGAGCGAAGCTGATTGTGTTGCTGTTTATTATCGACTGCGCATCTTCAACTGAACCGGCCATGTGTACTTTTGAAGCGCCATGATCCGCAAGAATATCAGAAGCATCCATAGCGATAATCATGTTGTCTTCGACGACAAGCACCTCGCCAGTCAGAGGGTTTTCGTTTGAAACTGGCTGGAAGGTTTCATTCTTTGGAGCGGACATCACCGTTTCTTGTTCCAACGCCAATGATGTCGACGGGATCGTGATATCGGCTTCGAACCCGGTAAGAAGATATCTGGTTTTCACAGTCCCTTTAAGCTCATAAGGTATCGTTTTCTCGATAATTGTTGTCCCAAACCCGCGACGGGACGGGGCCTGAACAGGTGGCCCTCCGATTTCGCGCCAATTCATGGCCAGCGATCCATCATTCTGGATCTTGAGATCGATTGCAACGCGACCAGATTGTGTCCGTCGTCAGGGTTTTTGGGACCAATGGCGGCCTAAACTAAGAGAGAGTTAGGCTCATCTGGTTGGTTTGATTATGCGGCGCGTTGTCTGTGATGCAAGCGTCGCGTTTCGAGCGTCTTACGTTTGATCCTTTCCCTTTGT
>DRFG01000046.1 GCA_011050655.1 Roseobacter sp. | reverse complement strand
GCATCTTGCTCCCCTTTTTTTGTTCATTTGCGCGTAATCTTGATACCTGAAGCCTCAAGCCGTGTGTTCATTCGCCTTTTTACCGCTGAATATCGCACGCCACAGGGGGGTAATGATCTTTTCTCCGATCGGAATAAGTATCAAACCCAATGCCAGCCCCAAAACACCGTCCATAGCTGCGGTGGCGATCCATTCAGCAGCACCCTGATATGCCTCAGGAAACAGATGTGCCGCGCTGATTGCATAGCCTTCGATGAGATGGCCAAGGCCGGTGAAGCCCAATTCCTCCATGCCGTGAATAATGATGGATCCGCCGACCCATAACATTGCGGCGGTCCCGACGATCGTCAACGTCTTGAGAAAGGCAGGCATGCCACGCGCTATCCCGCGGCCGAGTTTGCGGGTCAGGGTGAAATTGCCATTTTTCGCCATATACAGACCCATATCATCCATCTTGACGATCAAGGCGACTGATCCATACACCGCGACCGTGATGATGATCGCAGCAGCAGCCAGAGCTGCGGCCTCCATCCAGACGTTGGTCACTGTAAGATTGGATAGAATAATGGTCATGATCTCGGCGGAAAGGATCAAATCTGTTTTGATCGCGCCCTTGGCTTTTTGTTCCTCAAGATGCGCGGGGTCTTTGATCGCAACCTTGTCAGCGCCAGGCGGATAATCTGTATGTCCTGCCCCCCCGATACCCACAGCGTGTGCGACCTTCTCGGCCCCTTCAAAGCATAGATATGCCCCGCCCAGCATCAGCAACGGTGCAATAGCCCAAGGCGCAAAGTTCGATAACAGCAAACCGGCCGGCAGCAGATATACGAGCTTGTTCTTAAATGACCCTTTGGTAATCCGCCAGATGATCGGTAGCTCTCGACTGGCTTTGAAACCCTGGATATATTTCGGAGTCACAGCGGCATCGTCAATCACCGCACCTGCGGCTTTCGCGCTTGCCTTGGTGGCTTGCCCTATAACATCATCAACGCTGGCCGCAGCCACTTTGGCTATCGCCGCGACATCGTCCAACAGGGCCAGCAAACCGCTCATCTATTATCTCCAAATTTAATTCAGGTAAGGGTAGCGCACCGTGCCAAGAAGGCAAAGCCCTGCCCACCTTTACCGCTAACATAAACTTTTAACGCTAACATAAGGAAATCAGAGGGTTTTAGACCTTTATCCTAGCCATGGCCTCCAGATATAGAGCGCACAAAGTCAAGCTTTTGCCAAAGGACGCCCCCCATGACGATCAAAGTAGGTATCAACGGATTTGGCCGTATCGGCCGCTGTACCCTGTCTCACATCGCGGCTTCGGGGCGTGAGGATATCGAGGTCGTGCGCATCAATGCCACCGGTCCTATCGAGACTGCAGCACATCTTATCAAATATGATTCCGTGCATGGTAGGTTTCCCAACGAGGTAAAACTCGGAAACGGCACTCTTGATCTGGGGCGTGGCGAAATGGAGGTCATGTCTACCTACCGCATGGAGGAGCTCAACTGGGACGGCTGTGACGTCGTGCTGGAATGCACCGGAAAATTCAATGACGGCACAAAAGCAAAGGTTCACTTGGATCGAGGTGCCAAGCGCGTCTTGTTGTCGGCTCCCGGCAAAAACGTCGACCGCACCGTGGTTTTTGGCGTAAACGATAATGAACTGGTGGCATCTGACACGATGGTGTCGAACGGGTCGTGCACCACCAATTGCCTTGCCCCGCTTGCCAAGGTTCTACACGAAGCTTTTGGCATCGAAAGCGGTATCATGACCACGGTGCACAGCTATACCGGTGACCAAACTACCTTGGATCGTCGCCATGACGATCTTTATCGCGCCCGTGCCGCTGCAATGGCGATCATCCCCACATCGACAGGTGCCGCCGCCGCATTGGGCGAAGTTCTCCCTGCCCTAAAAGGCAAACTGGACGGTACGGCAATGCGCGTGCCAACCCCAAACGTCAGCGCCGTCGATCTTACCTTTTGTGCTTCGCGAGACGTAACCGTCGACGAAGTCAACCAAGCGGTACAGGCCGCAGCCAATGGCCCAATGGGCCGCGTTCTGGCTTATGACCCGGAACAAAAGGTGTCGATTGATTTCAACCATACTGAACACAGCTCCATCTTTGCCCCGGACCAGACCAAAGTTGTAGGGGGGCGGCTGGTGCGCGTTTTGGCATGGTACGACAATGAATGGGCATTCTCAGTACGCATGGCCGACGTGGCCGTCGCCATGGGCAAGCTGGGCTGAACCCTTGCGACATGGTCGTTGCCCTGTCATATCAAAAGGTAACGACCTATCAAGGACCCACAAGATGACAACTCCCATAGCTATCGTTCTTGCCACCGTGGTAATCGTAGCGTTGGGGGTTGACACAATGATGTACGGCAACCAACATCTTATCTTCCTTATGAAAAAGTTTGTGGATCTTATCGAATGGGTGGCCTTCTGGCGCTAACCCGGTCGCGGTCCTTATCAAAAAAATCCGCGAACCTGAGCTCAAGCCCCATGCGGTTGGTTGACATAACGCCAATTTCATGAATGTTAGCGCTATCAAATTCAAGAGGACGCTTTCATGGCTACTAAATTGGCAATCAACGGCTTTGGTCGCATCGGTCGCAATGTGCTGCGCGCTTTGATGGAACAAGACAACACCGATCTTCAGGTGATAGCGATCAATGATTTAGCCCCGGTCGAAACCAATGCTCATCTGTTTGAATTTGACTCTGTCCATGGCCGTTATCGCGGTCGCGTCACTGTCGAGGGTGACACAATGGACGTGGGCCAAGGCCCGATCCGTGTTACAGCCGAACGCGATCCCGCATCCTTGGACTGGGGTGATGTCGATATCGTACTCGAATGTACCGGCATTTTCGTTACGCATGCCGCAGCCGCCAAACACCTGGAAAACGGGTCGAAACGAGTGCTGATCTCGGCACCTGGAAAAGATGCAATGAAAACGATCGTTTATGGTGTGAACCATAATCTGATCGACGGCAGCGAAACCGTGCTCAGCAATGCCTCATGTACGACCAACTGCATGGCTCCGCTAACCAAGACGTTGAACGATGCTTTTGGCATCAAGCACGGGCATATGACGACGATCCACAGCTATACTGGGGATCAACCCACCCACGACACAGCCCATAGCGACCTTTATCGCGCACGCGCTGCGGCATTGTCGATGATCCCGACCACCACCGGGGCAGCCAAAACGCTTGGCAAGGTGTTGCCCGATCTGGACGGACGCATCGGCGGTACTGCAATTCGGGTTCCCACGCCGAACGTGTCATGCGTCGATCTGGTCGTCGAAGTATCGCGCGATGTGACCACGGACGAGGTAAATACCGCCTTGCGTGACGCGGCGAACGGCCCGCTCAAGGGGATCATGGGCATGGTGGACCGCCCTCTTGTGTCGATCGACCTTAATCACGACAGCCATTCATGCGTCGTGGCAACCGACCAGACATCGGTACAGGCCAAAACCCAGATACGCGTGTTGGCTTGGTACGACAATGAATGGGGTTTCTCGAACCGGATGCTGGACACCTCAAGGGTAATCGCCAAAACGCTTTAGGTTCGAAACCTTTTCAACAACTCGGCATTAACGGCTGGCGTCACAAATTTGCTGACGTCGCCGCCAAGCCGGGCGATTTCCTTGACCAACTTGCTGGCGATCGCTTGATGTTCAGCCTCTGCCATCAGAAATACGGTTTCAATACTGTCATCGAGTTTTCTGTTCATGCCGACCATCTGGTATTCATATTCGAAATCAGCGACAGCGCGTAAACCGCGTATGATCATCTGCGCGCCCACATCACGTGCGCAGTCGATCAACAGGTTTTCGAACGGATACACGATAATTTCGGTACCGGTTTCTACTCGCAATTTACTGCATTCTTCCTCGATCTGCTGAACCCGCTCTTCCAGCTCGAACAAAGGGCCCTTGTCACGGTTGATCGCAACGCCGATCACCAGTTTATCAACCAAGGTAGCAGCGCGCCGGATGATGTCGATATGCCCCAAGGTGATGGGATCAAAGGTGCCGGGATAAAGGCCAACGCGCATAGGGCAGTCCAGTCAATTGAAGTCGAAAATTAAACGCAAGCAATCATTTACGCCGAGAAAAAGCAACGGCTATTACGGGGCTTAATGACCCATGATCATACCTTGCAGGGCATCTTTTTCCATCGAAAGTTCCATCAACCGCGCCTTGACCACATCGCCCAAAGAAATAAGCCCGATCAGCGCGCCATCCTCTAAAACGGGCATGTGGCGGAATCGCCCTTCGGTCATCTTGGCCAAAATATCATCCGCGCGTTCGTTTTTCGCACAGGTGATCAGCTTGCTGGTCATCAGCGCTTCCACGGTTTTGTTCAGACACCCGCCACCTTGCTGACCAAGTGCCCGGACAATATCACGCTCTGACAGGATACCGTCGGGGCGCTTGCCGTCGCTGGAAATAACCAAGGTACCAATCCGCTTTTCGGATAGTAGCTTTGCGGCTTCCGAAATCAGCATGCTGGGGCTCACCGTCGTCACACTATCGTCGGCTTTTGTCTTCAGGATTTGAGAAACCAGCATGGTCAGCCCCCTCGCAATAAAATTACCTACCAGACTAGGTTCTCTTTAATACTGTTGCGTGTCAAGCAATTGCCTCAAGCCGGGCAACTTCTGCTCTCACCCCTTGGGTCAACTCCTCAGCAAATCGGCTTAGCCTTTGATTCTGCCGGTCATCCTCATGACGAATCAGATAAAACGCACGGCACAATTCCACGTCATCGATCAATATGCGCGTCACGCCCGGCGTGGCCGGTAGCGCGAAATCATGAACGATCCCCACCCCGCCCCCCTGCCGGATCATGTTCATTTGCACCGAGACCGAATTGGATGTCAGCGGTACCCGCGTCAGGCCTAATTCGGCCAAATAATCCAGTTCTCGGTCAAAGATCATGTCTGGTATATACCCGACAAGCCGATGGTGCTGAAGATCGGCCACCCTGCGGATACCCTCATTTGCGGCAAGATACCGGTCAGAGGCTGCCAAATGTAACCGGTAGTCCGTCATTTTTTGCACGATCAAACGCCCCGCAGTCGGGACGCTAACACCAATCGCCATATCGGCTTCGCGCCGGGAAAGGTTGAACACCCGCGGCAAGGCGACAATCTGAATGTCCAGTTCTGGATTTTCAGCCACCAAAGCCGCACACACCTGCGGCAATAGATAATTGGCACACCCATCTGGCGCTCCGATGCGAATTTGCCCGCTCAGCTGATCCGTCGGCTCCGGCACATCCGCCGTGGCGATTCGCATTGCCTGTTCTGCCGCTTCGGCCCGCTCCAGCAGCTGGCTCCCCGCCTCCGTCACCGCATACCCCGTTGGCGACTTAACAAACAACGTTGTGCGCAACTCCTTCTCTAACCGGGCCATCCTGCGTCCGAGCGTAGCCGGGTCCAACCGCAATATCTTGCCAGCCCCCGATAAGCTGTGTTCGCGCGCCACAGCAATAAACAGCCTCAAATCATCCCAATTTTCCGGCACCGTGGACACCTTTCCATTTCATTTTGCCAAACAAACTCCGGGGGAGTCCGCAGGACGGGGGCTGGCCCCCAATAAACATTGGGTATGACCTTATGCTTTGCAAAAATGCAAAACCACCCTGACTTCATTCCCCTTTTCCTTTGTTTTTCGCAAGGCTACCCTGCGCGTAAAATTCAAGGAGGATTCCCATGCAAGAGCTGACCCACTACATGAACGGTGCCCATGTCAAAGGCACATCGGGCCGTTTTTCCGACGTGTTCAACCCCGCCACCGGCGAAGTACAGGCCCAATGCCCCCTCGCCAACGAAGCCGAAATGGACCAAGCCGTACAGTACGCGATGGCCGCACAGCCAGCTTGGGCCGCCGTGAACCCACAGCGCCGCGCCCGGGTCATGATGAAATTCGTCGACCTGTTGAACCGCGACATGGACAAACTGGCCGAGGCTTTGTCCCGCGAACATGGCAAAACCCTGCCGGATGCAGCTGGCGACGTACAGCGCGGCCTAGAGGTTGTTGAATATTGCATCGGCGCACCCGAGTTGCTGAAAGGTGACTACACCGACAGCGCGGGTCCGGGCATCGACATGTACTCCATGCGTCAACCCTTGGGCGTATCGGCGGGTATCACACCGTTCAACTTTCCCGCTATGATTCCGATGTGGATGTTTGCGCCTGCCATCGTTTGCGGTAACGCGTTCATCCTCAAGCCGTCCGAGCGTGATCCCTCCGTGCCGTTGATGCTGGCTGAACTGCTGGAAGAAGCCGGCCTGCCAAAGGGCATCATTCAGGTCGTGAACGGGGACAAGGAAGCTGTAGATGCGATCCTGCACCACCCTGTAATTCAATCGGTTGGTTTTGTCGGCTCCACACCGATCGCTGAATATATCTATGGCACGGGCTGCTCCAACGGTAAGCGCGTTCAATGTTTCGGTGGTGCCAAAAACCACATGATCATCATGCCAGATGCCGATCTAGACCAAGCCGCCGATGCGCTGATCGGTGCGGGATATGGTGCCGCCGGGGAACGCTGCATGGCGATATCCGTGGCCGTTCCTGTTGGCGACGAAACGGCTGATCGTCTGATCGAAAAGCTGATCCCGCGCATCGAAAAGTTGAAGGTTGGTCCATACACATCCGGCAAAGACGTGGATTACGGCCCGGTTGTTACCGCTGCGGCCAAAGCCAACATCGAACGTCTGGTCCAGTCCGGCGTGGATCAAGGTGCTACGTTGGTCGTCGATGGCCGCAACTTCAACCTGCAAGGCTATGAAGACGGCTTCTTTGTCGGGCCCCACCTGTTCGACAACGTGACCAAGGACATGGACATCTACAAGCAAGAGATCTTCGGCCCCGTTCTGTCTACGGTTCGCGCAAAGACTTACGAAGAAGCACTTGGTCTTGCGATGGATCATGAAATGGGCAACGGTACGGCGATCTTCACCCGTGACGGCGACGCCGCGCGTGATTTCGCCAACCGCATTAACGTGGGCATGATCGGCATTAACGTCCCGATCCCTGTACCGCTCGCTTATCACACCTTCGGCGGCTGGAAGAAATCCGTCTTTGGTGACCTTAACCAGCACGGACCGGATGCGTTCAAGTTCTATACGCGCACCAAGACTGTGACCTCGCGCTGGCCCTCGGGCATCAAAGAAGGCGGCGAGTTCAACTTCAAACCGATGGAATAATTCCGTCTCTTTCCTTCGGCGGTGCGAGCCGTCGAAGGGAGCTTGCGTGCACAGCATGCCCTGCTACAATTAAACAGTTGTTCAATTCGACAGGTCTTGGGAGGGATCACCGACTATGGATTTCGCACTTTCTGAAGAGCAAACCGCCATTTTCGATATGGCCTATGGATTTGGCCAAGACCATATCGCCCCTTTCGCCCGCCAGTGGGAGAAAGACGAGACCATCCCTAAAGAGCTGTGGCCCAAGATAGCCGAGCTTGGCTTTGGTGGCCTGTATGTTTCTGAAGACGGCGGCGGATCTGGCCTGTCACGCCTGGATGCCACGCTGGTCTTCGAAGCGCTCTCTATGGCCTGCCCGTCCGTGGCGGCCTTTCTGTCAATCCACAATATGTGCGCCAAAATGCTGGACAGTTTTGCCAGTAACGACCTGAAGGCCCGTATCATGGGCGATGTTCTGTCGATGAACACCGTGCTAAGCTATTGCCTGACTGAGCCGGGTTCAGGCTCTGACGCTGCGGCGCTCAAGACCAAATGCGACCGCACCAACGACGGGTATACCCTGAACGGCACCAAGGCGTTCATCTCAGGCGGCGGCTATTCAGACGCATATGTCGCGATGGTCCGCACATCGGATGATGGTGCTGCGGGGGTATCCACTGTCTATGTCGAGGATGGTACGGAAGGGCTTTCGTTTGGTGGTCTCGAGGATAAAATGGGCTGGCGCAGTCAACCAACCGCCCAAGTACAGTTCGACAATTGCAACATTCCTGCCAGTAATCTGATCGGTGATGAGGGAAAAGGTTTCAAATATGCGATGATGGGGCTTGATGGTGGCCGCTTGAACATCGCAGCGTGTTCATTGGGTGCTGCGCAGACTGCGCTGGATGCCACGTTGCAATATATGGGCGAGCGCAAGGCGTTCGGGAAATCCATCGACCAGTTTCAGGGGCTGCAATTCCGACTGGCTGATATGGAAATAGAAATGCAGGCCGCCCGGGTGTTCCTTCGGCAGGCCGCATGGAAACTAGACAACAACGCCCCCGACGCCACCAAGTTCTGTGCGATGGCAAAGAAGTTTGTCACTGACACCGGCTCCAAAGTTGTCGACCAATGTCTGCAACTACATGGCGGATATGGCTACCTTGCTGATTATGGCATTGAAAAATTGGTCCGAGATCTGCGTGTACATCAGATATTGGAAGGCACAAACGAGATCATGCGCGTCATTGTCGCTCGAGACATGTTGAAAAACAGATGAACGATATTTCCATCCGTATAACGGGCCGTGCCGGGCGTGTTACGCTCAACCGACCTCAGGCGTTGAATGCTCTGACCTACGAAATGTGTCTGGCCATCGAAGACGCGCTTGACCGATGGTCGAATGATCCATCGGTTGACCTGATAGTCCTGGATGCGGCAGGTGACCGCGCTTTCTGCTCAGGCGGCGACATCGCCGAACTTTATGCGACGGGAAAGGCAGGCAACTATGGCTATGGCAGGAAATTTTGGGCTGATGAATACCGGTTGAACGCCAAAATTTTCAGCTATTCCAAACCGGTCATCTCGTTCATGCAAGGGTTCACCATGGGCGGCGGCGTCGGCCTTGGCTGTCACGGATCGCACCGTATCGTAGGCGAGACTAGCCAGATCGCGATGCCCGAATGCGGGATCGGGTTGATCCCGGACGTAGGCGGTTCGCTGATGCTGGCCATTGCCCCGGGACGGGTTGGCGAATATTTGGGCATCACTGCCAGCCGAATGTCGGCGCAAGACGCAATTTTTGCCGGATTTGCAGATAGTTACATCACCCAAGACCGTTGGCCAGACCTGATCTCTGACCTTGAGGGTACGGGAGATGTCGCGATGCTAACACCCGCAATACTGGAACCACCGGCGTCAGACCTACAAAGACAACAGGCCCAGATCGACGTCTTATTTGACGGTGAGATGCTAGGGGATATTCTGAATAATCTGCGCGCCGATGGCGGAGATTTTGCACTGGAAACGCTAAAGAAAATGGGACGGATGAGCCCGCTTGCAATGGCAAGCGCCATCGAGGTTATCCACCGGCTACGTGGCCCGTCCCTCACCATCGAAAAAGCATTGGATCTAGAATATCGGTTTACCTATCGAGCAATGGAACACGGCGATTTTCTTGAGGGCATTCGTGCCGCAATAATTGACAAAGACCGAAAGCCAGCTTGGCAATTCGCCGATATGAACGTGCCTCTCGCCGCTACGGGAAAGATGTTACGTCCCTTGGGAAATGCTGCCTTAACATTGGAGAAAACGATATGAGTACGAAGATTGGTTTCATAGGGCTGGGCAATATGGGGGCACCGATGGCCGCCAATCTGGCCAAAGCCGGCCATAGCGTCACCGGGTATGACGTGGCGGGTACCACCGCCGAAGGTGTCACCGTCGCTAGCAGCTTGGAAAGTGCTGTAGCGGGGATGGATGTTGTCATCACAATGCTGCCGAACGGGTCGATCCTGCGTCAGGTCGCGGCGCAAGCCCTTCCGCTGATGGAACCCAGTAGTTTATTTATGGACTGCTCAACCGTCGATGTGGAAAGCGCGAAGAACACCTCCCAAGCTGCTGAGGATGCAGGTATTTTCGCAATTGACGCCCCGGTTTCGGGCGGCATCGGTGGCGCTTCCGGCGGGACATTGACCTTTATGGCCGGGGGGTCGGCGGAGGCCTTTGCCAAAGCCAAGCCGCTGTTCGATATCATGGGACAAAAAGCCGTGCACTGCGGTGACGCGGGCGCAGGTCAAGCCGCCAAGATTTGTAACAATATGATTTTAGGCGTCACGATGATCGCAACTTGCGAGGCTTTTGCCCTCGCCGATAAGTTGGGTCTGGACCGGCAAAAGATGTTCGATGTGGTCAGCACTTCATCCGGGTATAGCTGGTCGATGAATGCGTATTGCCCTGCCCCCGGCGTCGGGCCGGTTTCACCCGCCGACAACGGCTATGTGCCTGGTTTCGCTGCGGAATTGATGCTGAAGGATCTGGGTCTGTCGCAGCAAGCGGCAGAAATGGCCAACGCGGACACCCCGATGGGGGAACTGGCGCGGGCGCTTTATGCGCAGTTCGTAAATGATGAAAACGGCCACGGGCGGGATTTTTCTGCAATGCTGCCGCGGTTCGAAAAGCGGAACCGGGGATAACCAGAGCAGGCAAGGCCGGGGGTTTCACACCCCCGGACCCCCGTGGAGTTTTACGGGCAAAATGAAAAATGCTTCTATTCAGCGGCAACCTTTCGAGAAGATAGCATTGGTTTCAGGTACGTGCCGGTGTGACTTGCGGGGACTTCGGCGACCTGTTCTGGCGTACCTGTAGCGACCACCTGACCGCCCCCGTCACCGCCTTCAGGGCCGATATCAATAATATGATCGGCGGTTTTTATTACATCGAGATTGTGTTCGATGACGATCACCGAATTGCCTTGGTCAACCAATTCATGCAGGACTTCGAGAAGCTTGCGCACGTCTTCGAAGTGCAGGCCGGTTGTAGGTTCGTCCAAGATGTAGAGGGTACGCCCCGTTGACCGTCTGCTGAGTTCCTTCGACAGCTTCACACGCTGTGCCTCCCCACCGGAGAGCGTCGTTGCTTGCTGGCCTACCTTGATGTAGCCAAGCCCTACGCGCATCAACGCATCCATTTTCTCGCGGATACTGGGCACGGCTTGAAAGAAGCTCTGGGCGTCTTCGACGGTCATATCCAGCACGTCGGCGATGGATTTACCCTTGAATTTTACCTCGAGTGTTTCGCGGTTATAGCGCTTACCCTTACAGGTTTCACATTCGACGTATACATCGGGAAGAAAGTGCATCTCGATCTTAATGACGCCATCACCTTGGCATGCCTCGCAACGACCGCCCTTGACGTTGAAGCTGAAACGTCCTGGTTTATATCCTCGGGCCTTTGCTTCGGGAAGCCCGGCGAACCAGTCGCGGATCGGAGTGAATGCCCCGGTATAGGTTGCGGGGTTTGACCGTGGAGTTCGGCCTATCGCGCGTTGATCAATGTCGATGACCTTGTCGAGATGCTCGAGCCCCTTGATCGTCTCACATGGTGCAGGCGTTTGACGTGCGCCGTTCAGGTTCATCGATGCAGTCTTGAACAAAGTTTCGATGGTCAACGTAGATTTACCACCACCGGACACGCCGGTAACACAGACGAATTGCCCCAGTGGGAAGCTGACGGTAACATCTTTTAGATTGTTACCAGTAGCTTTGACAACGGTGAGCGCCTTTTTGTTGCCTTTGCGCCGCTTGGTCGGCACGGCGATTTTGCGTTTGCCGGTCAGGTATTGCCCGGTCAGCGATGCCGGGTCATTGGCAACCTGTTCGGGGGTGCCGTGACTGACGACCTGGCCGCCATGCACACCTGCTCCCGGCCCGATATCGAAGACATAATCCGCTTCTCGGATCGCTTCTTCATCATGTTCGACCACGATCACGGTGTTACCCTGGTCGCGCAGGTTCTTGAGCGTCTGCAACAGACGGTCATTGTCACGCTGGTGAAGGCCAATTGAGGGTTCATCAAGTACATAGAGGACGCCAGTCAGCCCGGAGCCTATCTGAGACGCCAGGCGAATACGCTGGCTTTCGCCCCCGCTTAGCGTTCCGCTTGAACGGGCCAGCGTAAGATACTCCAACCCCACGTTATTCAAAAAGCCCAACCGTTCGCGAATTTCCTTGAGAATGGCGCGGGCGATCTCGTTCTTCTGGGCTGTCAGGTGATTGGGGACTGTGTTGCACCAATCGAACGCCTCGCGGATCGACATTTGCACAACTTGACCTGCATGGCGCAATCGATCGGGTGCACCATCGGCAGGTCCGATCTTGACCGCGAGCGCCTCGGGGCGAAGACGGTAGCCATCACAGGTGCCGCACGGGCGATTGTTCTGATAACGCTCGAATTCTTCGCGCACCCAGTTGCTATCGGTCTCTCGATAACGCCGTTCCATGTTCGGAATTACGCCTTCGAAAACCCGGCTGACCTCGTAAACACGCCCGCCCTCGTCATAGCGAAACTTGATCTCTTCCTTGCCGGAGCCATAAAGAAAGACCTGCTGTACGTTTTCGGGAAGGTCTTTCCATTTAGTAGTCTCGCTGAACTTATAATGTTTCGCGATCGCTTCGATTGTTTGCTTGAAGTAAGGCGACTTTCCTTTGCGCCACGGGGCCAGTGCACCATCGTAAACCTTTAAGTTTTGATCGGGTACCACCAGACGTTCATCAAAAAACAGCTCTTTGCCCAATCCATCGCAGGATGGGCACGCACCGAAGGGCGCGTTGAAGGAGAACAAGCGTGGCTCGATCTCGGGGATGGTGAAGCCGCTGACAGGGCAAGCGAACTTTTCACTGAAAGTGTGGCGTTCGGGATCGCCTTCGCCCGGTGCGGTTTCAAGTATGGCTATGCCGTCCGCCAAATCCAATGCGGTACGCAGGGAATCGGCCAGGCGGGTTTCGAGCCCCTCGCGAACCACGATCCGGTCCACAACCACGTCGATATTGTGACGGTATTTTTTATCCAATGTCGGCGGCTCATCCAGTTCATGGAATTCACCATTAACTTTTACACGCTGAAAACCCTGCTTGCGCAGCTCCAGAAACTCCTTGCGGTACTCGCCCTTACGATCCCGTACGATAGGCGCAAGTAAATAAGCCCGCGTGCCCTCCTCCATCGCCATGATCCGGTCGACCATGTCCTGCACCTGCTGTGCCTCGATAGGCTTGCCAGTGGCCGGAGAGTAAGGCGTACCAACACGGGCAAAAAGCAGACGCATGTAGTCGTAGATCTCGGTCACGGTGCCGACAGTTGAGCGCGGATTTTTCGACGTGGTCTTTTGTTCGATCGAAATCGCAGGCGAGAGGCCGCTTATATGATCGACATCGGGTTTCTGCATCATGTCAAGAAACTGCCGGGCATAGGCGCTAAGAGATTCAACATAGCGCCGCTGACCTTCGGCATATATCGTGTCAAAGGCCAAACTTGATTTACCAGAGCCTGATAGGCCAGTGATAACCACTAGCTGATCGCGTGGTATATCCACATCAATGTTTTTCAGATTGTGTTCGCGCGCACCGCGGACTTCGATGTTCTTTAGCTCAGCCATATCGGACCCCCGTTAAGGTTATGTACATAAGGTCGCGATAGGGATTCTCCAATGAAAAAATGAGAACGCAGCAAGAACACGCAAATTGATCGGAGGTTCGCGCCGCAAAACGTGATAAGTCGGGTAGTCCACAGATGCAAAAGTAGCTTTGGCCGCAGGGCTTGTAGCCGTTACCAAGAACAAACCTGCGGTGCTTTATAGGCTACATGTGGATAACGCGACCGTATGCGTCGAGTACGGATTCGTGCATCATTTCCGATAAGGTCGGGTGTGGGAAGACGGTGTTCATGAGGTCTTCTTCGGTGGTTTCTAACTGACGCCCGACGACATAACCTTGGATCAGTTCGGTCACTTCAGCACCGATCATATGCGCGCCGAGAAGCTCCCCGGTTTTTGCATCGAAAACTGTTTTGACCATCCCTTCGGATTCGCCAAGTGCGATAGCTTTACCGTTTCCGATAAACGGGAAACGACCGATTTTCACTTCGTATCCCAGTTCCTTGGCCTTTGCCTCGGTGTAGCCAACCGATGCCACTTGGGGGTAACAATAGGTACAGCCGGCAATACTTTCAGGCTTTATCGGATGTACATCCTGGCCCGCGATCATCTCGGCTACCATGACACCTTCGTGTGACGCTTTGTGCGCCAGCCACGGGGCACCGGCAACATCACCGATGGCATAGAGCCCATCGACACCGGTGCGGCAATATTTATCTGTCACCACATGGGTGCGGTCGATCTTGACCCCCAGCTCCTCAAGCCCCAGATCTTCGACGTTGCCGACGATACCGACTGCGGAAATCACCGTATCAAAATCTTGCTTTTGCACCTTGCCGCCGATTTCTATGTGCGCAGTCACCTTGGCGTCGGAACGGTCAAGTTGTTTGACTACAGCCTTCTGCAAGATCGTCATACCTTGCTTTTCAAACTGTTTTTTCGCAAACTTGCTGATCTCTTCATCTTCAACCGGCAAAATACGGTCCATCACTTCCACAACAGTAGTTTCGGCCCCCAAGGTATTGTAAAAGCTGGCGAATTCGATCCCGATCGCACCAGATCCGATTACCAGCAGTTTTTTGGGCATATGCGGCGGCTTCAACGCGTCTCTATACATCCAGACCCGTTTACCATCGGCTTCCAACCCCGGAAGATTACGGGCACGCGCACCCGTTGCCAGCACAATATTCTTTGCTGCCAGTTCTTCGGAGCCCTTATCGGTCTTGACGCTAACCTTACCCTTGCCAGCCAGTTTGGCGGTCCCCATGACGACGGTAATCTTGTTTTTCTTCATCAGATGGCCAATGCCGCCCGACAATTGCGCCGCGACTTTGCGCGACCGCTTTACGACCTCGTCAAGCTCGTACCCAATGTTATCTGCCTTGAGGCCGAATTCCGCGGCTCGGTGCATCAGGTGAAACACCTCGGACGAGCGCAACAGCGCCTTGGTTGGGATGCACCCCCAATTCAAACAGATTCCGCCCAGATTTTCACGTTCAACGATGGCGACGGATAATCCTAGCTGAGCACCGCGAATAGCAGCGACATACCCCCCCGGGCCAGAACCGATCACAATCAGATCAAAGGATTTGGCAGCCATCAGAAAAACCTCGCAGCGTGGGGGATCAAATATAGTTTAGTGGTAAACTATATAAATCATGTCAGCAACCGAGAGATTTGTTCCCCTAGAGTGTATCATCATGCGACTTTGGACCGTTCTTGAAGCGCATCCAGCGTTGTCCGATAACCGCCATTTTCGACATAAGCCTGTTCGACCGCCGTTGGCATTCTTTCAAGCGCCGCGTTACGATATGGAAAGCGGCCAAAATCACGGATCACTTGTCGGTGCGCACGCGCATGCAACAAATTACTGGCGCTGTCTGGCATACGTTCACACATAAGACGCACACAACGATCCTGATCAATTAGGTTTTCGGAATGCATGAGTGGTAAATAAAAGAATTGCCGCGCAGGTGGGTCTATCTTGATATCCCAACGCTTCTGAATTGACGATTTTGCCACCGCCAATGCGGCGCGATCCGTCGAAAACGCCCGCCCCTGTCCGCGAAACATATTCCGCGAGAACTGGTCGGTAAGAATGATATACGCCAGTGCGCCAGAGGGATAGGTTAGCCACATCGAGAATTTGCCTTCGCGTGCTGCTTCCCAGGTTGGCAAAAATTGATCCCGAATAGATTGGTCCAGCGCGTCATCGACGGCGTACCAGCCACTTGGGCCGGTCTCATCCAACCAGAAATTTAGTATGTCCTCCGGATTTTTCATCGTAGGCTCCTTACTTTAACTTTATCTTACTTATTACTAACGCTACAAACCGGGTTTTAAACAAACAAAAATTATAACGAAACGGTCATAAACCCCACATTATTAAGCATTTTCGCTACTTTGGTCACTTTCGATGGCATATTCTTGCGCAAGCTCCACCGCAACAGTCGTCGCAGCGGCATAAATCGGGACGAACTCGCCGGTCTCCGTCGCTGGGACTGCAGGACGTACTGTCGCACGATATGACGCGTATATGGCCAGCACGACGAACAAAACGGCCGTGAACAGATAAAAACCCCCTGGGCCCAGTCTAGTACCCATCATCCAACCGGTGATTATGGGGCCCATGATTGCGCCCAATCCGTTAATAAAGATCATTCCGCCGGAAGCCGCAGCCATGTCTTCATGCTCAAGAAAGTCATTCGTGTGCGCGATTAGCAAGGAATACAATGGGTTGGACATCCCCCCGACGACAAAAGATGCGACAAGCAAGATTGGATATACGTGCCCTAGCATCATCCCCACGAACGACCCGGCCGCCCCGACGATTGCCGTAATGACGATCAGCAGACGGCGGTCCATCCGGTCTGAAATCCACCCGATTGGATATTGCAGAACCACCGAACCGACAAAAAACGTTGCGACGAAAATTGAGATCTGGGCAATGCTCAACCCTGCTTCGGCACCGTAAACGGAAGCCATTCCGAACTGTGCCGAAAAGACGCCCCCCAGCAAGAACATGCCGACGCAGCCCAGCGGTGAAAAGCTTGCGAGCTCGCGCAGGCTCATCGGTTTGGTTGTGTCAAACGCAGGTGTCGGGCTGATCGACAGCAAGATCGGCGTCACAGCCAAGCTGACCAAAACCGACGGAATAACGAAAAGCACAAAGCCTGAAGGATCTGCCGTCAACAACAGCGCCTGCGCTATCACGATGCCAAAGGTTTGCACGATCATGTAAACGGAGAGGGTTTGCCCACGGTTCTCGTTTGTGGCCGCGTTGTTTAGCCAGCTTTCTGCGGTTACGTAAACTGCGGAGAAACAAAAGCCGATCAATACGCGGCCAAGCGACCAGACCGCCACGTTGGGAAACGTCGGATAAAGGATCATCACAGCCGAAATCATCGACGCAAGTGCCGCAAAAACCCGCACGTGGCCAACCCGACGGATCATGCCGGGCGCAATACGCGACCCCCCAAGAAACCCAACGAAATATGCCGACATCACGATAGACATGTTAAACGTCGAGAAAGATTCGATACTGCCACGGATACCTAGCAGCGTGCCTTGCATGCCATTACCAACCATTAGCAGACCCATGCCGAGCAAGAGCGCCCATGAGCTGGTAAACACCTTAAACATATCTCGAATCCTTTAACGCCGTCTGGCCTCTACTGACGGTCTTCCAAGAGACTGTCACTCCCATGAACGACAATCAGGCGAGTTTTCGCGCCTGAGGGATCAACAAAGAGGCATCGCCATAAGAAAAGAACCGATACTTCGATTGGATAGCGTGCGCATAAAGCGTCTTGATAGCCTCTTGTCCCATCAATGCCGCAACCAGCATCATCAGCGTGGATTTGGGCAAATGGAAGTTTGTCATCAGCGCGTCAGTCACCTTGAAGGAAAAACCGGGGGTGATGAAGATATCCGTATCTCCTTCCCAAGGTTTTATCGTGCCACCCCGGGCAGCGGTTTCGATCAGGCGCAAGGCTGTCGTGCCCACGGGGATGACACGCCCGCCTGCCTGTTTCGTCGCTGCGATTTCTGCAGCGGCGGTCGCGCTTACCTGTCCCCATTCGCTGTGCATCTTATGGTCAGCCACGTTGTCCACCTTTACAGGCAGAAAAGTCCCTGCACCCACGTGCAAGGTCACATGGGTAAAGCTCACCCCAATATCAGCCAGTCGCGCCAACAGGGCGTCGTCGAAATGCAATGATGCCGTAGGGGCGGCTACAGCGCCGCTATTTCGCGCAAACACGGTTTGGTAATCAATCAGATCGCGTTCATCAGCGGGACGTTTTGCTGCGATGTAGGGCGGCAGCGGCATGGCACCGGCGGCGTTTAATGCCGCGTCAAACGCGTCACCTATATGGTTGAACCGCAAGTGCCCCTGCCCGTCTTCGATATGCGCAAGCGTGGCGCGCAGGTCGTCGCTGAACACGACTTCTTCACCCAGCTTTAATTTTTTAAGCGGCTTTATAAGCGCCGCCCAAGTTCCGTTACTACGAGGTTCCAACAGGGTAGCCTCGATCCGGGCCTGAACGGGCCCCTGGGCACTTTGCCGAAAGCGCTGTCCGTTCAGTCGTGCCGGAATGACCCGCGTGTCATTGAGCACCAAACGATCACCCGGACGTAACCAATCGGTCAGGTCAGTGACATGCTTGTCATGCAGCACAGGGCCATCGGCAACCAGTAAACGGGCTGAGGTACGTGGCACTGCAGGCCGTGTCGCGATCAGCGTTTCAGGCAAATCAAAATCAAAATCACTTAGTTTCATATCCGCCGCTTAGCGTCCCTCAAAGCGCGGAACAACTGGTTTTTGCGTCTTTGTGTCAGAGGGAGGCAGCGTAGATCGGGTATCGCCTTCGACCTCGGGTAGTTTCGGAGGCGGGGCCCGGAAGATGTCACGCAAAAACCCCGGAGCCAGCGCCGAAAGCGGGTTGACGGAAACCGAGGGTTGCTGGGTAGTCCCACCGATGGAATAATTAAAACCAACCAGCCCTTCGCCTTTGCGGGTCAGAAAGCTTGCAATACCATTCAACATATACACCGGTGAAATTACCCCCTGAAGCGCCATGCGTCCGGTATCGGTGCTGAAAACACCATCCATCGAAATGCCTAATGATGCACCGGTGGCGCTGGCTTGGGTAAGTGTCACACGGTTGGGCGTCATTCGGAAATCGGCCTCTACTGCGTCAAAATAAATTCCGTCACCATTCAGTTCGTTGATCAATCCAACAACCGAAACAGCATTTACCAACGCAGCGATGGTCGGCGCGTTCTTGATCCGTACATCGGTCATTTCCGCACGACCGTCAAAGGCCCCACCCGTCCCTACAGGCAGCAGGGTCAATGAAAGATTGCCGCCCATAACTTGCCGGACCATATTGGCAGACCGCAGCACTCCCCCGGCGTCGCTGGATTGTATCTGGATTGCACTGCGCCCGTTTTGCGGAACGACGCGGCCCGACACTACCGTACCTTGGTTAAGTTCGGCAGTGAAACGGCCATCAAGCCCGCGGGCCAAATCAAACGAGCCTTTCATCTTGGTTAACGCGATCTTGTCGGTGATTTGCAGCTGATCAAGGTTCAGCAACATCGGCGGCCCCGCAATGCCGCTGGGTTTGGTTTTTCCAAATTGCGCCTGTCGCATGTCGATTGATCCGTCGCGCACCACGATCTGGACCGGCCTGCCCGCGCCTTTTCCAATCAGCTCGACGGCAATGTCCATCCAATTACCAACCTTCAACCTGTTGAAGTGGACCTTATCCAACGATCCGTCCCCCGCCAGGTCAACGCCGCCTTTTGCATTTAATCCGGCACCTGATATCTCAAGCTTGCCGACCTGAGGAACCGGTCCTAACGTGCCGGAAGCGGTAAGCTTTCCCACGACAGCTGCGGGCTTTACCCATCCGATTTGCGGCACCGATAACCGTACTCCCTTAAGGTCGGAATCGATCGCAAACAGTGGCGCTCTGCCCTTTGCAAGATCCAGACTGAAACGTGCATTTCCCTGCCCCGATACAGTTCCCGCAGGGAGCGTCACTTTGAATGTATCCAGCGTATTTTGATCCAGCACAACATCGGCACGCACGATGCTGCTTGCACCCGGCTTATCCAAGGGTTGCGACCAACTTCCATCAAACCCCACCCCATCGATCGTGCCTTGGCCGTTGATCGTGATATTGTCGTTAGATGCCCTGACAGACAGGTTTTTCGCCCGCAAACTGCGCCCTTTTACCAGCACATCGCTGTGTACGTCCTGAATGTCGCCGGTAAAGTCAAAGATGGTCAGCTTGGGGTCCGACCCCTTTTTCATCGGAAACGCCAGCGTGCCACTAAGATTGGCCGTAGCGTCGGCGATCGCCACCGGCAGGTTTGCTTTATCCATCACCCTGAGCGGTGGAAGATTTAACAACGACAAGACCGACGTTACTTTAGTACTACCGTTCAAACGCACGATACCTGGCGGGCCGTCTTTGACCGTCACATCTGGCATGATGAAAGAAGATCCGCTGATTTGGATAGGGTCCCCCTCAGGCGGTGTAAGCTGCGCTTCGTCAACGCTTACGACAAAACGGTTCTCCAACAGGCTGGCATGGCCTCGACCATTGGTAAGATTCGGCATACTGCGCAAAAACCGCACTTCGGCACGTTGGAAATCGAAACCAAGGTAGACTACGGGCTCTTGCTCAGGATCAAGCCGAAATGCCATTTTCACGTTGTTGAGGCTGCCCTTGTAGACATTCTCGGCTACCCATTTGCGCGTTTTGATTTTCGCATTTTGTGGCCATAGTTCAAGCAGCCGTTCCGGCGATATGGCGTTCAGACCGGCATCAACCGCCACTTGCCATCCGGCTTCGCCTGCCCTCAGGTCTCCCGAAATATTCAGGGTCGTTCCGGCATCTGTTATATCCATTCGTCCCAACGACAGGTGGAAAGGATTAAATGATATCCTCGCATCTACATCTGCGCCAGCAATGGAAATCGGGTCGGCATAAATACCTGCCGGGTTGGCGACAATATCTCGCAGACGAACCTGCGCGACCAGATTGCCAAGCTTGCCCACGTCGTCGATACCCAGCGTCGCATCGCCTTGGATACGCCCGGTCACCCATTGGCTCTGAACCGAAAGATCGTCAAATCTCAACAATTTTTCATCTGGCAGATACCTAAAGTAACTGCGGACTCCCTCAAACGGAATAGGTGTCGCGCTTGGATTGGGCTGAACGACCCCGGCCCCGATCTGTAGCGTTGCATTCAATGGTTCAAAGCTGCCGTCTTCATCCAGGCCACTGCGCACCGATCCCGAAATAGGGGCGCGCAAAACCTTGAGCCAAGCAAAGGCAGGGCTTTGAACGGCGATATCTTCGGATGCGACTCCCTCAAAGGAGACACCAAACTGCGACGCAGTATCACCTATCTGACTGGTGTAATTGGCCGAAAGCGTCGTCACATTCGCCCCGCCCGCCAGTACGGCCAGCTCGGCAGAGATCCGGAGTGTTTTCCCTTCACGGTCTAGTAAAAGCCGACCTCCGTCCACAGTCCACGCCCGGCCTGCGCGCAAATCGCTATAACGCAGTGTCAGCGCGCGCAGCTCGATCGAGCGTAAGCGGCTTAATGCGGGGGTGTCGAAAGCGGCATCCAACTGCCCGATAAGTTGCGGCATCGTCGCCGCACGACGCTCGACCGGTGCCTGACCGGCGCTTGCGCTTAGCGCGACCCGGCCGTCGCTGTCACGTCGCAGGTTTGCCACCACGCCCGACAACGAAATATCGCGCGGTTGAATACTTCCCTCGATCAACCCACGCATAGAGAAACTGGCACGCACCTCTCTGAAAGCGACAAATTCCGCTCCGGCGGGGTTGGATACCACCACGTTTTGTAGCCGGACGCGTGGGCGCCACCCTTCATCGACAATCAGCACCATTTCCCCAAATTTGATGCGCGTCATGGGCAGATCGCGGGCTAGGCGTTCTTCAATCCGCGTCTCAAGCCAATTGGGGACGACGATGGGGCTGCGGATCATGTAAATGGCCGTCCCGGCCAGCGCTGCAACAATTACGACGATCGTCAGCAAAGACCATTTCGTCGCTTGCCACAGCCGTTGGCGTTTACGGTACTTTCGTCTTGAGGTGTCGTCTGACATCATCTTCCGCTTCTGGGGCCGCTAGGGCTTTAAGTTCTGCCAAGCCTGTCTAGTATGACAGGGCAGCCAAGGGCTTCCAACACTTAAGCGCAGACCACATAAGAAAGTGACCCATGCCAGATATTTCCCAACCAGCGCCAGATTTTACAATGCCGGTTACAGGGGGCGGCGAAATATCGCTTTCTGACCTGCGGGGCAAAATCGTGGTCCTATATTTTTACCCTCGCGACGACACACCTGGCTGCACCATGGAAGCGATCGAATTTTCCGCAGATTTACCGTCTTTCAGACAAGCTGGCGCAGAGGTGTACGGTATTTCACGCGATACTCTTGCTAAGCACGACCGTTTCGCCGCCAAGCATGATCTCACAGTGCCATTGCTGGCTGATGTCGACGGGGCGGTAACGCAGGCTTATGACGTCTGGGTCGAAAAAAACATGTACGGCAAAAAGATGATGGGCATCGAACGGGCGACTTTCCTGATAGATGCGCAGGGCAACATTGCACGCATTTGGCGCAAGGTGAAGGTGGCCGGACATGTCCAAGAGGTTCTTAACGCGGTGCGCGCGTTGTGATTGCGCTTGCGGAAATGGCCGTAGCGGTGCTGCGCACAGCGGATGGCCGCGAGAAAGCTGCCCTGTCGCGCAAATTCGCCGCCGCGTGGCAAGCGGCGCGGCACGACGGTGAAACTCCTGAAATCGGCGTATGCGCACCGCCGCTCAAACCGGCACGACCCGACCGCCCCGAGCTTCTTTCGCCGCGCGACGTACCACACCGCAAGCCCGGTTCGCCCGGAGGGCGTATTGCCCTGCTGCATGCCGTAGCGCATATCGAGCTAAACGCAGTCGATCTGCATTGGGATATCATCGCGCGTTTTACCGATGTGAAAATGCCGATGGGATTTTACGATGATTGGGTTAAGGCCGCTGACGAAGAATCAAAGCACTTCAACCTGATGTGCGATTGTCTTGAAGCATTGGGCAGCCATTACGGGGCTTTGCCGGCGCATGCGGGTATGTGGCGCGCCGCAGAAGACACAGCGGATGATTTCATGGGACGTCTTGCGGTTGTACCCATGGTGCTAGAGGCGCGTGGGTTGGACGTGACCCCCAATATGATCGAGGTTTTCAAGCGCGCAAAAGCCTATCAGGCCGTTGAAGCGCTTGAAACGATCTATGCCGAAGAGGTAGCACATGTGGCCTATGGGTCAAAATGGTTTCACTTTTTATGCGGTCGTCATGAGCTTGATCCGAAGGACGCTTTTCACGGCCTCGTCCGCAAATATTTCCACGGCGTATTGAAGCCACCGTTCAACGAAGAGAAACGTGCCGAAGCTGGCATACCCCCAGATTTCTATTGGCCGTTAACAGAAAAAGTGTGAATTTTCCTTATTAAGCCCTTGAATGGGCGGTTTTTTGCCAAATTATGATTTAATTTCAGGATATCCGCCTGCGAATAGGTCTGAAGGGTTGCCCGATCAGATACCACTGGCTAAGCACGTCAGATGAAAAACAACGTTTTGGTTGGGGGATCAACGCGGTGTTGAAGTACGGGACAAGGATATCTGGCGTGCGGACAAGACTGGCAATTAAAATTCACTCTGCTCTCGAAACATTGTTTCCCGAACGCCGCGTTTTTCTAAAATCCGATACCGATACCCGATTCATCCGCCTTCGCCCGATCACTCAGTTGGTTGCTTTCACCGGCTCTGCCCTGTTGGTTGCCTGGGCAATCGTGGCGACCGCAATCATCTTGATGGACAGCATTGGTTCGGGCAACTTTCGCGCACAGGCCAAACGGGACCAAGGCACATATCAGGCACGTCTTAGCGATTTGTCGGCTCAGCGTAATGGTCGCGCCGAAGAAGCGGTCGCCGCACAGGAACGTTTCAACGCTGCACTTAAGCAGATTTCGGTCATGCAATCTGAATTACTGCAATCAGAAACCCGCCGCAGAGAGCTGGAAACTGGTATAGAAGTGATCCAGAGCACCTTACGCGATACGATGAAAGATCGCGAGGAAGCGCGCACGCAGGTGGCGACCCTCGAAAATGCTGCCGAGGACAACGGTGTGGGAACCGCAAAAATCACAACGTCATCAGCCCCTATTTCGCTTTTAGCTGAGGCGCTGGCACGCACGGCAGCTGAGCGGGATCAGGTCGTCGTTGATGCCCAAGACGCGCTGATTCAGGCCGATGAGCTGGCGCAAAAGCTGGCGTCGATGAAAGATCAAAATGACGCGATATTCCGTCAGTTGGAAGAAGCGATGACTGTGTCAGTCGCCCCACTGGACAAGATGTTCCGTAGTGCCGGCATGCCAACGGATCGCATGCTGGAAACCGTTCGTCGGGGATATTCTGGCCAAGGCGGACCGCTGATGCCGCTTAGCTTTTCTACCCGGGGTGAACCGCCGACTGCTGATACCTTGCGGGCCAATCGCCTGCTGAACCAGATGGACCGGCTGAACCTTTACCGTATTGCCGCACAAAAGGCACCGTTCGCGACACCTGTAAAATCGGCCTTTCGCTTCACCAGCCAGTTCGGCTTTCGGCGCGATCCCAAGACCGGCGGCAGACGGATGCACAAAGGAGTTGATTTCGCTGCTGGCTCGGGCACCCCACTTTATGCGACTGCCGATGGCGTAGTCACCCATTCAGGCTGGTCGTCAGGTTATGGCCGTCTGGTTAAGATTCAACATGACTTCGGTGTTGAGACCCGATATGCGCATATGTCAAAATTGCGTGTTAAAGTTGGCCAAAGGGTATCGCGCGGACAGCTTATTGGTGATATGGGGGCATCAGGACGGGTTACCGGTGTCCATCTGCATTATGAAGTCCGTGTTGGTGGCAAGGCTGTAAATCCCATGATCTTTATCAAGGCTGCAAACGATGTTTTCTAAAAGCAAAATCAACGATCCCGCACCCAAGTCTGACTCAGACACGTCCAGCACGGTTGTTTCTTCGGCGTCTTCCTCGCCTTCTGCACCAAAGCAGAGCGATTTCAAGGCAAGCACTCCCAAGGCAAAGCCTCCTGCGTCGATTTTGTCGTCAGACCTGCATATCACGGGCAATCTGAAAACCACTGGTGATATCCAGGTAGAAGGTACGGTTGAAGGCGACATTCGCGCCCACCTTCTGACCATTGGTGAAACGGCAACAATCAAGGGCGAAGTGGTGGCCGATGATGTTGTCATAAACGGTCGTATCGTCGGACGCGTGCGTGGCTTGAAAGTCCGCCTGACGTCAACGGCCCGTGTCGAAGGCGACATCATCCACAAGACGATCGCAATCGAATCCGGGGCCCATTTCGAAGGTTCGGTCCAGCGCCAGGACGACCCTTTGACCCCAGGTGCGAAGTCAGCGCCTGCACAAAAGCCAAATCCGGCCTCCTGAAGTTTCATCAACCTAAGGTCAAATTACAAAGGGCGTCTGCTTTACAGCGACGCCCTTTTTTTGTTGCCCAAGTTAGGGTAGCTGAGGGCAGACGCTATAACGCTGCCTGCCCCGCGAAGCCTTCGATCAGTCAGTTACCTTGACGCTGACCATACGATCCGGCGTTCCAGCAACTGCCCCGTTACCACCGGTACCGCGTTTGATGGCATCCAGAACGTCCATACCTTCGGTGACCTTACCGACAACGGTGTATTGCCCGTTTAGGAAATATCCTTTGTCGAACATGATGAAGAACTGCGAATTCGCAGAATCAGGGCTTTGGCTTCGCGCCATGCCGACGACACCACGATCGAACGCAATATCAGAGAACTCTGCGGGCAAATCAGGCAGATCAGAACCACCCATGCCTGCCTTACTGATGTTTTCGCCGGTTTTACCGAATTCGACATCACCCGTCTGCGCCATGAAACCGTCAATCACGCGGTGAAAGACAACGCCGTCATAGGCCCCGGATTCGGCCAGAGTCTTCAAACGCTCTGCGTGTTTCGGCGCAACGTCCTCGGCCAGATCAATCTTGATGACGCCTTGGGCTTCTCCGTCCACGGTGATTTCCAACCCGTCTGCCAATGCTGTACCGGCTATCATCACAGACGCCATTCCCGCTGCAATGAGGTTACGCATCCGCAGCAACCTTAACGCTGATCATACGATCGGGATTCGCCGCCGGTTCACCACGGGTGATCGCATCAACATGTTCCATTCCAGAAATGACCTGCCCATAGACCGTATACTGGCCGTTCAGGAAATCATTATCCTTGAAATTGATGAAGAATTGGCTGTTTGCGCTGTCGGGGTTTGCCGAACGCGCAGCGCCAATGCTGCCACGTGCATGCGGCACCTTGGAAAACTCTGCAGGCACATTGGGAAGGTCGGACCCACCGGTACCCGCCGCACGCAGATTAAAGTTACTTTCCATGTTGCCATTCGCCACATCGCCGGTCTGCGCCATGAAACCATCGATTACACGGTGGAACGCTACGTTGTCATACTTGCCAGCACGCGCCAGCTCTTTCATCCGCTCCACGTGCTTGGGCGCGATGTCGGGCAGCAATTGGATCGTAACAGTCCCGCCTTTGAGTTCCATTAGAATCGTATTTTCTGGATCTTTGATCTCAGCCATGTCGTTCTCCTGCAAAAATTTCGTTGGCATTTAACTAGGGCGTGTTCGCACGATTGCCAAGGTGCATTGACCCCGACGGCGATAACGGCAAAACACGGCGCAACTGCGACAATGGATGAGGGATAAGATGGGCTGGAAAACTCTGGATGACATGGACCTTCGCGGCAAGCGGGTTTTGGTGCGCGTCGATATCAACGTTCCGGTTGAAAATGGTCGCGTGACCGATGACACCCGCATTCGACGTATTGTGCCGACATTGCATGACATTCTTGATAAGGGGGGCAAACCCATCTTGCTGGCGCATTTCGGACGTCCCGACGGCAAAAGGGTGCAGGACCTAAGCTTACGTGTGGTTCAACCAGCGCTTGAGGCCGCATTGAACCGCAAAGTGGTACTGGTAGAAACCCTAGAAGGCGCGGAGACCGGGACCGAGGAAATCAACGCCGCCGATGTACTGCTGTTGGAAAACATTCGGTTCTACCCCGGGGAAACAGACAATGATCCAGACTTTGCGCGTCGACTGGCCAACTTGGGTGATGTGTATTGCAACGATGCGTTTTCTGCGGCTCACCGCGCTCATGCATCGACTGAGGCTCTCGCGCGGCTTTTGCCGTGCTGTGCGGGTCGCCTTATGCAGGCGGAACTGTCCGCGCTTGAAGCGGCCCTCTCGCGGCCCGAGCGCCCGGTTGGCGCAGTGGTCGGTGGGGCCAAGGTTTCAACCAAGATAGAGCTGCTTGAGAATTTGGTGAACCGCCTTGATCTGCTGGTTATCGGCGGCGGCATGGCCAACACCTTTTTGGGCGCTATGGGTGCCGACTTGGGCAAATCGCTGTTGGAACCGGATTTTTTCGAAACCGCCAAGGAAATTATGACGCAGGCCGATAAAGCAGGCTGCCGAATTTTACTCCCCGTCGACGGGCTGGTCGCTCGTGAATTTGTGGCAGGTGCGGCTCATGAAGTCATAGCGCTAGGGTCAGAAACCGTGCTGGACGCTGATCAGATGGTTTTGGACGCCGGTCCAAACTCGGTTGCCTTAATCGAGACAGCCCTAGCCGGGTTAAAGACGTTGATATGGAACGGGCCGCTTGGCGCTTTTGAAATTCCACCGTTCGACACTGCAACGCTGGCAGCGGCGCAAACCGCTGCGCGCCTTACCCGTGACGGTGGTTTGATTTCAGTGGCTGGCGGCGGCGACACCGTGGCTGCATTGAACCAAGCCGATGCGGCCGACGACTTTACCTATATCTCCACTGCCGGGGGCGCTTTTTTGGAATGGATGGAGGGCAAAACCCTGCCCGGGGTCGCCGCGCTTAACGGCTGAAGGCCGTGGGTGATGGGGAATGAAACGTGAAAGTGTGCGCTTTCTGATAATCGAACAGATTTTTGCCGATCGTACAGCATAGGGATTCCCTTTGCGAATCACCTGTGGCATAGTGGCTATACGCCCATCAAGAGGCGGCATGAGGCAGACAAGTATGAAACGCAGTGCAAAGCCGGCCTTCGGCACACTTTTATTTTTCGCCATCGCATTCGCGCTGAGTCTGTATTTTGCTTTTGCGGCAATTCAGGGCAACTTTGGTCTGTTTCGCCGGGCAGAAATAGTCGCGGAAGGGCAAGACTTGCGCATACAACTGGCCCAAGTGAAAACCGACGTGGCCCGGATGGAAAACCTGACCTCTCGTTTGTCTGACGACTACCTTGATCTTGACCTGCTGGATGAGCAGACCCGAAAGGTCTTGGGCATGATCCGCTCAGATGAGATCGTTATTCGCTAAGATACTCCAACCCCGATATTTTGGTGGTTGCCATCTGCATTCTCAACAGAAACACTAGGCAAATATGTGCTTGGCTAAAAGCCTCTCGCCTTCACGGCTCGAATCCGATAAGAGATAGTTTAACGCTAAACTATTTTGCGCGTGCGCGGGACAACTGTACGGAGGAATTGCCCCATGGCTGCCCAGAAACCGACAAAAAAGACGAATGCCAGTGCTGAAGAGCTAAAGGCCTACTATCGAGACATGCTGCTGATCCGACGGTTTGAGGAAAAAGCAGGTCAGCTTTACGGAATGGGATTGATCGGCGGTTTTTGCCATCTCTACATCGGACAGGAAGCTGTTGTTGTCGGGCTTGAAGCATCCGCGAAAGACGGCGACAGCCGCATAACCACCTACCGCGATCACGGCCATATGCTGGCCTGCGGCATGAACCCTGACGGGGTCATGGCCGAGCTGACGGGCCGCGAAGGTGGCTATTCCCGCGGCAAGGGCGGCTCCATGCACATGTTCTCGAAAGAGAAGAAGTTTTACGGCGGCCACGGCATCGTTGGCGCGAACGTACCGCTAGGCGCAGGCATCGCCTTTGCCGACAAGTACAAGGGCAACGACAACGTCACCTTTACCTACTTCGGCGACGGTGCTGCCAATCAGGGTCAGGTCTATGAAACCTTCAACATGGCCGCACTTTGGAAGCTGCCTGTTATTTTCGTGATCGAAAACAACCAATACGCCATGGGCACCTCGCAGCAGCGCTCTACCTCGAGCGCCGAGATCTGGGAGCGTGGCAAAGCGTTCGGCATCCCCGGCGAAGCGGTTGACGGCATGGATGTGCTGGCGGTCAAAGATGCAGGCGAACGCGCCGTCAAACATTGCCGCTCGGGCGACGGCCCCTATATTCTCGAGATCAAGACATATCGCTATCGTGGCCACTCCATGTCGGATCCGGCGAAATACCGGACCCGCGAAGAAGTCCAGAAGATGCGCGATGAGCGTGACCCGATCGAACAGGTCCGCAACATCTTGCTAGAGAACAAGCACGCGACCGAAGATGACCTGAAGGCCATCGACAAAGAGATCAAGAAAATCGTCAACGACAGCGCTGAATTTGCCAAGGAAAGCCCCGAACCGGCGGCCGAAGAGCTTTGGACAGATATCTACGCAACCGAAGTCCCACAGGAGGCATAAGAAATGGCTACCGAAATTCTCATGCCCGCCCTTAGCCCAACGATGGAAGAAGGAACGCTCGCGAAATGGCTCGTCAAGGAAGGCGATACCGTTTCCTCTGGTGATATCATGGCCGAGATCGAAACCGACAAGGCCACGATGGAGTTCGAGGCTGTTGACGAAGGCACGATCGGCAAGATCCTGATCGCCGCCGGCACCGAAGGCGTAAAAGTGAACACACCGATTGCCGTGCTGTTGGAAGAAGGCGAAGACGCCTCGGCCATCGACAGCGCTTCAAGCGCTGCGCCTGCGCCCGCCGAACCTAGCAAGAGCGAACCCGCCGCGGCAAAACCGGCCGAAGCCAAAGCGCCAGCGGCACCAAAAACGGATACGACCCCAGATTGGCCCGAAGGCACCAAACTCAAGCAACAAACAGTACGCGAAGCCTTGCGAGATGCGATGGCTGAAGAAATGCGCCGCGACGAAGACGTGTTCCTGATGGGCGAGGAAGTCGCCGAATATCAGGGGGCATACAAGATCTCGCAAGGTCTGCTGGATGAGTTCGGTAGCAAACGCATTATTGACACCCCCATCACCGAACATGGCTTTGCCGGTATCGGTGTCGGCGCGGCGTTCGGTGGCTTGCGTCCGATCGTAGAATTCATGACGTGGAACTTCGCGATGCAGGCCATCGACCACATCCTGAACTCCGCTGCGAAAACACTGTATATGTCAGGTGGCCAGATGGGGGCACCCATGGTGTTTCGCGGGCCAAACGGAGCCGCCGCCCGTGTTGGCGCGCAGCACAGCCAGGATTATGCCGCGTGGTATATGCAGATCCCCGGCCTCAAGGTGGTGATGCCCTACTCCGCATCCGACGCCAAAGGTCTGATGAAAACCGCCATCCGCGACCCGAACCCGGTCGTCTTTCTCGAGAACGAGATCATGTATGGCAAGTCCTTCGACGTTCCTGATGTCGAAGACTACACTGTTCCGTTTGGCAAGGCCCGCATCTGGCGCGAAGGATCGGATGTCACCATCGTCAGCTTCGGCATCGGCATGACCTATGCACTGCAAGCGGCCGATAAGTTGGCTGAAGAAGGTATCGAGGCCGAAGTCATCGATCTGCGCACCCTGCGTCCGATGGATACGGCCAGCATCATCAAATCGGTGATGAAGACCAACCGATGCGTCACAGTCGAGGAAGGCTGGCCCCAAGGGTCTGTCGGCAATTATATCTCGAGCGTGATCATGCAAGAAGCGTTCGATTATCTGGATGCGCCCGTGATCAATTGCACCGGCAAGGACGTGCCCATGCCCTACGCCGCAAACCTTGAAAAACTGGCGCTGCTGACCACAGATGATGTGATCGCGGCCGTCAAGCAAGTCACATACAAATAAGGAGCGGTCAAAATGCCAACGGAAATCCTCATGCCCGCCCTCAGCCCTACGATGGAAGAAGGCACATTGGCCAAATGGCTGGTCAAAGAGGGCGACACCGTGTCCTCGGGCGACATCATGTGCGAGATCGAGACCGACAAAGCCACGATGGAATTCGAAGCTGTCGACGAAGGTACCATCGGCAAGATCCTGATCGCTGACGGTACCGAAGGGGTGAAGGTCAACACGCCGATTGCTGTATTGTTGGAAGAAGGCGAAAGCGCCGATGATATCAGCATGTCGTCCACTGCAAAGGCCAAGCAGCCATCGAACGCGGCCCCGGCCGAAGCATCTGATAAAACCGCTCCGGCAACGGGCTATGGGCGCGGCGCAACGGATGCAACGCCTGCCGCTTCATCCGCAGCGCCTTCCGGTAGCGATGGCAAGCGGATCTTCGCAACCCCCCTCGCCCGCCGGATCGCAGCAGACAAAGGCTTGGATCTAACGCAAGTTTCGGGCTCCGGCCCGCATGGCCGGATCATCAAAGCAGACGTCGAAGGCCTGTCCAAATCGGACGCCCCCAAAGCTGCAGCAGCCCAGTCGCTCCCTTCGGCACCGGCAGCCAAAGCAGCCCCCGCTTCTGGCCCGTCGGCCGAGACGGTCATAAAGATGTACGAGGGGCGCGACTTCGAAGAAGTGACGCTCAATGGGATGCGCAAAACCATCGCCGCGCGCCTGACCGAGGCCAAACAATCCATCCCACACTTCTACCTGCGCCGCGACATTCAGCTTGATGCTTTGATGAAGTTCCGCGCGGATTTGAACAAGCAACTTGAAGCCCGTGGTGTTAAACTTTCGGTTAACGATTTCATCATCAAAGCGAGTGCGCTAGCGCTGCAATCTGTCCCTGACGCCAACGCTGTTTGGGCCGGAGACCGTATCCTCAAGCTTAAACCCTCCGACGTTGCGGTGGCGGTAGCTATTGAAGGGGGACTGTTCACGCCGGTCCTTAAAGATTCAGAGATGAAGTCGCTCTCGGCCCTATCCGCCGAAATGAAAGACCTTGCTGCCCGCGCACGGGACCGCAAACTGGCACCGCATGAATATCAGGGCGGCAGTTTTGCGATCTCGAATCTCGGTATGTTTGGCGTTGATAACTTTGACGCCGTCATCAACCCTCCGCATGGCGCGATCCTTGCGGTCGGCGCGGGTGTGAAAAAGCCCGTCGTAGGCAAAGATGGTGAATTGACCGTTGCGACTGTGATGTCGGTCACGTTGTCCGTCGACCACCGTGTTATCGACGGAGCCCTTGGCGCACAGTTGCTGACGGCGATCAAAGACAATTTGGAAAACCCAATCACAATGCTCGCCTAACCCGCTTCCAAATGGCTCTATATCCTCAGGGGGTCCGGGGGGCAGAGGCCCCCCGGCGTTCAAGCCGCATAAGAGCAGCTTTCTCATGCGGCCTACTAGTCTCTTAATCGCCCCGTCATTAAGCCCGGCATTAATAATGACTCATTCAACGTCATCCTACGTGGATGATCTAACCACTTGTCTAATGAGCCCGGCCTCTCAAAGATCTTGCGGTCCAAGCATATGATCCATCAGCACCGAAGGTTGATCGCAGCCAGCCTCACCTACTACACGCGCGGGAATACCCGCGACGGTTTTACAGGGGGGAACATCCTGCAAAACAACAGAGCCAGCAGCAATCCTGCTACAGTGGCCGATCGTGATATTACCGAGAACCTTAGCGCCGGCCCCAATCAAGACCCCATTGCCGATTTTCGGATGACGGTCTTGCTCTTCTTTACCGGTGCCGCCCAGGGTAACAGAATGAAGCATCGACACGTTATCCCCCACCACGGCAGTCTCACCGATGACCACTGAATGGGCGTGGTCGATCATGATGCCCTTGCCCAATGTCGCGGCCGGGTGAATGTCGACACCGAAAATCTCACTTACCCGCATTTGGACAAAATATGCCAAGTCACGTTTGCCCTTTTTCCACAAATGATGCCCTACACGATAGGCTTGTACCGCTTGATAGCCTTTGAAGTACAAGATCGGTTGGAGCAAACGGTGGCATGCAGGGTCGCGTTCATAAATCGCAACAAGATCGGCGCGCGCGGCTTTGATTAGATCTGGGTCGTTCGCAAACGCTTCCTCCACCATCTCATGGATCACCATCATCGACATCTCATTGGACGCAAGCTTTGCTGCAATCCTATAACAAAGGGCTTTTTCAATGGACTTATGGTGCAAAATACAGGCGTGGACGAACCCCCCGATCAGCGGTTCATCCTGAACCGCTTGTTGGGCTTCAGTTAAAATTTGATCCCAAACCGGATCAACCGAGGCGATATTTACGTGGGGTACGGCCATAACAACTTCCTTCTTTGCCCATCCAATATAGCATTTATGCCAAAAGAACCAAATGCAAACACCCGCCGATTGTTGACAAATTTTTTAAGTAATTGTTTTTCCATGGAACCACCGCGCGCAGTTTCAGAGAGCTACGCTGATTTGCGCGGCGGGCCCGGCTCCATAACTTGCTGAAATCTGAGCAACACTCAAAGCGAAAGCCCCCGTTACCCCGTCCATCTGTCGCGTCTCCGCATCATAACGCCAATCAGGTTCTGTCGTAATAACCTCACGAAAAACTATTCCATCTTGCAGAAGTCGGATGACATATTGTTCATTCTCTTCAGCCAAAGGTACTTCGAAACTGTCCCAGCCATCACCCCCAACCCTTGTGCGCCGTATCCAGCTGAAAATCACGTCTTCAGTCTCCGCACGGGCGTTTAGATGGCAGGGGCGTAGGGGCCGCAGACCGTTTCCCTCAAAAGCCGCGCTCAGCTGGATATAAGATGGATCGTCATAGGAACGTGTTGCAGGGCCAATGCGATATTGCTGATTGACCCGACGCAAGTTCAGGCTTGAGGTTATCTGCACAGGTACATCATTGAGCAGAACAAACCGAGACCCTTGTGGCCATACGGGCGGGATCAATGCATCTGTTCCCGCCTGGCCTCTCAGCCTTTTTGAAACCCGATAGGTATTTTGTGCTACCAACTCTGCCTTTTCAAATTGAAAAACTTCCCACTGGTCCGATAACCCATCACCAATCGCGGCCAAGTTCATTCCGTTCAACAAAGCAGCTTCATCGACGCTTTCCAGTTGACCACTGTTCAGCCTAACTTGAAGTCCGTCTCCGTGATCGAACACCCCCGGCCGCGCAGCGGCAAGCTCAGTTTCGGTTATTCCCATCGTCGCACGAATAGGCAGAATGGTATTCAACCGAAAATTTGATTCCCCGCCGGCCTGATATAAGGCAACACTTCCCGGCCAAGGTTGTGCCGTGGCGGCGATATATGGGGCATAAGGGGTTTCGTCACCTCGCAATAGTGGCAGATCAAGAAACACTGCGGTGACCGGAACAGGCGCGGAAAAGGGCTGCACCTTGGCCAGTTCATCGTCATATGGTGCCATTTCATAGATCGTCGGCTCAATCCGTACCGCCTCGATAATCTGCATCTCACCCAGCTCTACCCGGTCGATCCGGTACAGGCCATCGCGCTCACCATTGTCGGCAGGCAGCTCGACCACATCTCCGACACCCACATCCATCTGCGACGGTGGCAAGGCCAGACGGATGGTTTCGCGTGACACACGGGCTTCTGCCAACCACCGCTCCAGCACCTGGTGGCCTTCGGTACGGGTCAAGGATATGTTGAGTTCGGAAGCCACAACCGAGTGCGTCGCGTCATCCGCTAACACTGTTTCTTCTGCGATGACGTCAAAGTCTCCGTCCGCTTGCACAAACCGCAGCCGTACGCGACCTGCGATTTCGGCGTCCGCCTCGCGCGTTTGTTCAATGGTACCGTCCAATTCGTTGCTGACGGCCAGTGTATCGGGATCAAGCCGAACAGTACCCGGCCTGTCACGCATTACAAACACAAGGCAGCCATCGCGCTCTACCGCGTCGAAGCCATGCCTTAACATCAACGGTTGAAGACTAGCGCGAGCGTCGCTGATTTGATCGACGACGTATCCGCGAACATACCCATAAAGACGCGACGTATCATAAGCCACAACCCCGGCATCGCGACAGATTTGCCCCACCAGCGACGCGAGCGGGTACGAGGAGCTGCGCCCATTTAGCCAATGTCCTCGCGCATAATTCAACCCGTCGCTCCACAATGTGTTGTTATTGGGAAAGTAGGGATAGGGGCGTGCATCCCAAGCCCAGACAAATGCGCGGGACATGTCAATCATCGGAGCACCATATTCTTCTGAGAGAGGATTGTGGGTGGCATCTTTCCAATAGTCGTTGAAAGCTCGTAAATATTGCATTTGAATCAGTTCATCGCGTGCGCCGGTCGAATAGCGCGGAAAGCTGCTTTCCGAACTTTTGAGATCTAGAAACTTATTTGGCTGGTTGGTACCTTTGTCGATCGCGGCACATCCATATTCGGTAAACCAGATCGGCTTTGATTCAGGTACCCATGCGGTTTGATTTACCGATCTTTGCCCATTGATGCGTTCATGGTGTGCAGACGCCCACCAGCTGCGGATATCCTTATATCTATATATCCACGCCTCACCCATCTCATCGTCAGTTATTGGGGTGCGTATTTGTGCGGCTCGCGCTTCGGGCGAATGATATAACCAATCAAATCCCTCGCCTCCCTCGATGTTGGATTGCAAATAATCTAGGTTATAGATCGCATCCCACGTCTGAGCGTCCAAATGATCGTGACCATCGCGCCAGTCGGAAACCGGCATGTAGTTATCGATGCCGATAAAATCGATATTGGCATCAGCCCACAAAGGGTCGAGATGGAAATACCGGTCGTTGCTTCCGTCTTGCGGTTGATACCCAAAATATTCGGACCAGTCCGCCGCATAGCTGATCTTTGTGGCGCTCCCCAACAATGTCCGCGCTTCAGCGGCCAGCGATCGCAAGGCCGAAACTGCAGGAAATCCACCGTCTGCACCACGGATCTGCGTCAAGCCGCGCATCTCGGTACCGATACAGAACGCATCCACCCCACCAGCGGCCGCGCAGACCGCGGCATAGTGCAGTATAAACCTCGAGAACGTCCATTCATCGGAACCCGAGTAGTGCACCTGCCCTGGCGTGACATCGAAATCAGCCGCAGTAACTGACCCGAAAAAGGTGGCCACTTCATCGTCAGCTACTGATGTGCCATCTGGGCTACCTGCTATTCCCGGTGCCTTAGACAGTGTGATCCGGCCACGCCACGGCAACTTTGGTTGCGATGTTGCTTCACTGTAGGGATCGAGTAACGTGTTGTTGTCCAGCTGATCCATAAGAACAAACGGGTAAAACATCACCGCTTTTCCTGCTGTGGTCATCGCTTGGATAGCCTCGATCACCGAGGCATCGGTTGGCGTACCCCCGTAAACCGGGCGATCCTGCTCACGAGCAATGACCTCTGCCTCAGTTCGTGTAAGGGCAGATACCTGCCAAGGCATATTTTCCGCCTCTATTATAGAATTCTCAACCTTTGGGCGTACGTTGCACTGACCACATCGCAAGTCGTTACCAAACCACGATACCACTAATGATGCTGCTTTGAGCGCGGGTAACTCTTCAGTAAGATTATCCAACGATGCCGCAAAGTCAGTTTTTCCGGCTGGGGTCGTTTCATTTGCGCTCCAACGGGCACCAGTATGATCTGCGTAATGGACCGGCGTTGTAGCCAAAGCATATTCACCAGTCCCGGGGATCAAGGCGACCCCATTGACCCCGTGCGTGACGCTTTCCACCGCATCAACAGGGTTGGCGGCCTCTGGGCGCATAACCTCAAAAGAAAACTGCGGTAATCGATTGCCAAACTGGCCCAACGCAAGGTTTTCCATCACCACATAGGCAGTTCCCCTATAGGCGGGCACATTGTCGGCACCCTCTATGGCCGAAATGGTCGGATCGGGCAGTTGATCACCCGTACCTTGGTAGACGCTCATATTCAGATCACGTTCCGCTACCACCACGCCATCGGCCCAAATACGACTGATACCTGTGATCTCACCTTCACACAGCGCAATTGCCACGCTTAAAGTGTATGAATACTCGGTCGTTCGCGGCGTTGCGGGTGCCCCTTTCCCTCCGCCGCCCGAAACCGTTGTTGTCTCGGCGAAGTCCGACGCCCAAATCACCTGACCGCCAATACGCATACGACCATAAAGCTGAGGGATCGGGGAGCCTTCTCCGGCCTGGGTCAGACGAAAACGATCTACCTTGCCGGTTTCGACCGCTTGCGCACCTTGCCCCAGCAATCGTTGATCCATCACGCGGCCTAGAGTGGCACCAAAAGCTCGCCCTACCGCGACCGAAGATAACCCTACGACGGTACCTCCAACAGAGCCTCCGACCGCGGCACCTGCCGCTGATAATAGTATAGTCGCCATCAGATCGCCTCCGTCGGAAATTCGAAACGCGCGACAATCCTGCGCCGCCAAGAGATCCCCAGCGGGCTCTCTACTACTCCATGACCGCTGTAGGCATGGATAAACCCCGCAGACGCCCCCACCCGTGATGCCACGCCTAGATGCTTTGCCACAGAACCGCTCCGCATGCGAAACAGCAGCACGTCGCCCACATCTTCAGCACTTAGTTCCTTCGGACGCAGATGCCTTCTTGCTGCCTGCCACAGCCGTTCATCCCCCTGTGGTTCAGACCAGTCCCTCGAATAGGCGGGGATTATTGCAGGCTCTGTGCCCAGAACTTCGCGCCAGATGCCGCGCAATAGGCCCAAGCAATCGCACCCCGCGTCTTTGGTCGCGCTTTGATGGACGTAGGGTGTACCGATCCAGCTTCTCGCCGCTCGCACAATTTGATCTTGACGATGCGTCATCGCATGGATCCTCCGGTGTTGGCACCCGAAGGCATGGGTGTTGCCATCATCCAATCCTCGTTCGGAATATCTGGAAACCCTTGGAAGTTCAGTAGGTTATTGAACTTCAGACGGCATGTCGTCATCCGTTTGTCACAGCCCGCGCTGAGCTGAAGCCCAATGCCTTGTTCAATTGCGCCCCGGATTGGTTCCCACAGTTCGATCTCGCGCTGCCCGTCAACAATGCGGTCATGCTTGATCGTTCCCCAAAGCCCCTTGGCTGGTCCTTCGATTACCTCAACCCTGCCACGCGTGAACCACCCAATGTCAAAACCCGGCAAGCCATCCCAGCGAAATACGCGGCCTTCTTTATGTGTTTGAACCCTGGCAAGCTGGCTGTATCCTGTAGTCGTAACGTCAAACCCACACGCCTTATCACCCAGTACAGCAGTGCATGGTTTTTGATATATACGACCCATCGGCCGGTTCAGCGCTTCGGTCAACCCGCGCAGCTCGGCGCGAAACACGCCCCCTGCCCGCTGAATTTCCCCGACCGTTCCACGAAAAATTAAAATACGTTGGGCGACGTCGGCCCAGTTCACCCGCCAACACGACACCTCGGCACCGTCAAATCGTCCCTGATCGATCTCGTCTTCGCGTATGGCAGAGTGGCTTAGCGCTCCCATGGCTTCTGTATTATTCACCGATAACCCGGAGGTCTGGGACAAGGAGCGCACGTTTAACCCCCTGTCGGGGCGAAACTCCACTCCGTCAAAGCTGAGCGGAGCATCATGATCAGTAAATGTCAGTTCAGCCCCATCGCGTCGGCGGATCGCCCATGCGTGGCAAAGGGTCGTAAGACCCAACTTTAAGTGTGCGGCCAGACCATCATCCATTCGGCCAGTCATATTCGCACCTCGATCACTGGGATATTCGGCACTTGCCCAGCTTGAAAGCTCGCCACACTGACCAAGATGCGGTCGGTATCAAACCGCACCGGCACGTCAAACTCGTACCCTGCAAGCACTGGCATATCGGGGTCCGGAGCATGGGCAAACTGGACCATACCCGTGGACGTATCCACCTCATAATCCACCCCTTCTTGCAGCTCATCCTGCGCGATTCCTACCCGCACAGTGCCCTCGACCGGTTTGGTGACAGGTCGCGCATAGCTGTGCCCACCAGAACGATAGGCCTTTACCAATTGATATTCACTTCGCGAGCCATCGCCTACGCCTAAAATCTGATCCTCGAAAGCAACACCGTCCGACGACCGACAGGACTTAAAATCCGCCCAATCCTTCCAGCGAAATCCATACATCTGGCCATACCGCGCTTCGAAAAAGGCAGCGATAGCCTGTACATCGTCAATAGATCTCATCCCCAAGCCGGCGTCGTATATACGGCGAGAGTGAGCCCAAGGCGTGTTACGTTCTTCAAACCCATTCGCAAGCGTCACTACATCGGTGCGGCGGTGAGGCCCTCCGAGCGCTCCAAAGCTAAGGCTTGGCGGAAATCTGACATCATGAAAATTCAACGGTACATTCCTTTTTATCGATTGCGATTGCCGTTGGATAGCGCACGGCTCATCTGCGCTGCGATCTGGCTTTGACTACGCTGGAATCCCTGCACATCCGGTGTCGAGATATTCATGATAACCGTTGTGGCCCCACTGCCGCCGCCTCTCACACCTAATTTACCGTCCGGGCCACGCGCCAAAGGCATGATCGCTTCTGGCCCCGCTTCCCCCATGAGCCCCATCCCCCCGCGCATTCCAAAGCCTGTTGCGGTGCTGACAATCCCACCCTGAGCGAAAGGCATTACCCTTCCTTGGGAAAACGGTGCTCCATTAGCGAAAGGCAAAATGCCCTGCACCAATGCCCCCACGCCCTGGCTGACCAGTCCTCCAAATTGATCGCTTACTGGTTTCACGGCTGCATTGAACGTCGTATTGGCCAATGACTTTGCGACAGAAGCCAGCGCGTCGGACAAGTTCCGCCCGTCGAAAGCCACCCCTTCAAAGGCCTTTCGCAAGCCACGGCTCAAACCTTTTTCAAGTGTGTTGATATCTTTTCCAGTGGCACCTAATGCCGAACGCATACGGCCTAACTCGCGGTCGAACCCTGCCACCAGCAAACTTGTATCTTCCAGCGTGTCGTTGAGCTTCTCCGCACCAATTCCCAACGTGTCGAAGGCTTCTTCATCCTGCATCGAAATTCCCTTTCGTCGTGTCCGGATAGGCCGCCATCAGTTCCGCCAGACCATCATTTAACAGCGGTGCTCGTGTATGGTTGGGGCCTATCATCAGTTGCAGTTCCGCTGGGGTCAGTTGCCAGAATGCATCCGGTGCCATCCCCAAGCCGTTTAGCCCCGCGCGCATCAGCAAAGGCCAGTCGATCCCTTTGTCGGTGGTCATGCTGGGACGGCGAAAGCGCGGGCCAAAAGTTCGGCGGCAGCACGAGCGGCAGCCATCGGTCCGCCTTCTATTGAGGCTTGGGCCAAGGATGCTTCGGTTAAGTCCGAACCGCCTGCGCGCAAACCGGCCATAAGCAAGCAAAGGACGTCGCGGCTTGAAAAGCGGTTAGCTTCAAACCGCTCTACCAAAGCCACTAGCGAAGGTTCTTCCAACGCATCTTCCAGTTCCACTAACGCCCCGAGCGTCAGCCGAGCGACGTGTTGTCGCCCATCGATCACCAAAGCTACATCCCCCCGCCATTTATTAACCATCAGCTCAAACCTCCGGTTCAGCCATGTCTGGGGTAAAGTTGAGCTGACCAGCGGATTGTAGGCTCAGCTCATAGGTCGCTTCACCATTTAACGCGCCGCCATAATCAATTGAGGTGACTTGAAACGGTCCCTGAATGATCCCAAAGCTCGGTATTACAATCTGAAAATCCGGCGTCAGCCCATCGAAAAATAGCTGGCGTGCTCTTTCGTCCGTGCCGGCATCACGAAATACCCCGGACCCGCTGATCGCAGCCGATCTTACTCCCGCTCCGGCAAGAAGCTCGCGCCATCCCCCGTCACTATCCAATGAGGTCACTTCAACCGGCTCGGCGTTGAAACTGACCCGGGTTGCCCGAAGCCCCGCGATGGTCTCAAATTGACCATCGCTCGTCATATCTACCTTGATCAATAGGTCTTTGCCTGCTTGAACGGCCATATCTATTCTCCTGTATTATATTGAAAACGCACAGTTTAACCGTCCTGCACCCGCGCGCGGAACCGCATATCTACCCTCCGCAATCGTTGAGTTCCGACCATTTTGGCAGTCGCCCGTTCGAAGCTGAGACTGATCAGCTGGCCCCGGCTCAACGTCAGCTCACCATCGTTCAGCACGTCACTGACGGCTCCCGCAACGCGTTTGGCGACCGCAAATCCTGGATCGTCGCTCACTACGGCGATGTTGAACCAATGTATCGCTCCATTTCCCGACGCGTCTGATGCATCGCGCACCGTTTCGTCGCCCAACTGAACATAAACGGGGGGGAGCTCACCGGCGGGCGCAGCATCGAAAATTGCTGCCCCCACAAGCTCCGCCAAAGCGGCATCATCCCTGAGGGCTGCGTAAACTGCCTGTTGCAAAGGGGCGGAAAGGGCAAAGCTCATACCGCTGTCTCCTCTTTCGCAAGACAGATCAGGTAACGTCCCTGCGCATCCTGCTCTGCGACAGACTTGATGTGAAACACCCTTGATCCATCGCGAAAGCGCTGATGTGGTACAGGCCGTGCCGGGCTCCCTGTCGGGGCTCCGCGTACCGTAACCACAAAATCTACCCGACTGACCGACACGCCACCCTGAAGTACTTCACGACCGCTTCGAGCGGCGACATGCGCCCATATTACGCCTACCGGTACCCAACTTTGTTCAAAGCCACCTGCTCCGTCGTCTTGACGTGCGGGTTTTTCCAACACAAGACGTCGGTTCATCTCAAGCACGCTCATCCGCCAACCCTCATTCCAAGACGCATGGGCCGATATCGTTCAATCAAACTGCTGACGCCGAAGGGCATGCACCCGTCGCTCAAATTGGTCTCGTGACGAAATTCATAGTAATGCGCCGATAGCAAAAACACCGCTTGTTGCAAATCAGCTGGCACTTGCGACCAGTCTGAACCCATCCCGGCCTCGAACGTGATCGATACCGTCCCAAATCTAGGGATGGTGGCCAGTGCCGCGCTCGTTGTACGTAGCATCGGACGCTGCCTGTCACGGTCCAACCAATACATCTGCGCGTCGACGACAGTTTGCGCCCCATCCGAACTTATCGTCGTTACGCTGTCGACAGAATGTACCGGCGCAATTGGAAAGGGTTGGGCCAAATCATCCCTCCATGAAGACAATGACCAACTAAACTTACGTCTAATCAAAGCCTTGCCGGTACGCGCCTCAACCGCCGCAACAGCGGCCCGCAGAAAGCTGACCAATACTTCATCCTGCAAAGTCTCGGTACCAAAGCCACTGCCCATCCGCAGATGGGCCTTGAAAACGTCTACCGGCAGAGTGGTATCGGCCACACCGGTCTCTTCGATCAACATCATCGAGATCTCCAATCATCCCATTCTTCCCAGCCCCTTTTGGAACCCGGACACGCCCCCGGCTGCATCGCTCGGTCGGAGGGGGCAGCTAGACAATGCACCCTAACCTTTGGCACGCGTCCGAGCCGGGGCCAGGTTGCCCTGACCCCGTGTTCGACCTCGCTTTACGCGGTGCCGAATTTCAAAAGTTTGATCGCGGCAAAGTCACTCACGTCGCCCCCGACACGCTTGGTCGCGTAGAAAAGCACATGAGGTTTAGCGCTGAACGGATCGCGCAATATCCGCAGGTCTGGACGTTCGGCAACAGTGTATCCTGCTGCGAAATCTCCAAACGCTACCGAATATGAATTCATTGCGACGTCAGGCATGTCTTCGGCAACGAGCACCGGATATCCCATCAAACGCGCAGGCTCCCCAAGAGCCAAGCCATCCGACCACAAGAATCTCCCGTCGAGATCCTTCAACTTTCGGACGCGTCCCGCAGTTTTCGAACTCATGACAAAACTTGCGTTGGAACGATATTGCGCGCCAAGAGCATAAACCAGATCGACCACGGAATCCGCCGTCACCTCGCCGTCTACACCGGTGGGAACATAGCCCAGATTACCCCAGATCCACGCATCGTTATCGACCATGTTGTGGGCCAGAACACCCTTGGGCTTGTCGACCCCGTCACCATGGATAAACGCTGAAGCTTCAGCCCGCGAAAACTTGTCGGCAATTCTACCTGCCAACCAGACTTCGATATCAAAAGCTGAATCATCCAGCAGCCGCTGCGACGCTTTGGGCAACGCACTCAGCTCGTGCAACGGTATGGTGATGCGGTCGATCTGAGGTGTACTTGTCTCGCCTACGGAACTGCTTTCGGTCGCCCAACCGGCGCCGACATCAGCGTGATCGACCAAAACATCATAAGACGTGGCTTCCACCTGAACCACAGAGGCGATCGCCCGAATGGACGCCGTCGCATTCAACACCGATTTCACCCGATCAGATGTCTGCGGATCTACCAGATACCCCCCGTCCGAATTGACCGCTGATGACAATGCCTTGCTTTCCAACTCTAGCCCTCGCAAGCCATCGTCATCGCCATTGCGGATATAAGCGTTCATCGCTTTCTGATGGGGTGCACTCGTGTTCACCACCCCTGCCAACGGCGTCCGTGCGGGCAATGTCATCTTCCGGTCAAACATATTCATTCGCTCTTCTGTTTGTTTCAACTTTGTCGTAATCTCGGCCTGAAAACCTTTGAAATCCTGTGCAAATCCAGTCACGGCTTCGCGCACTGCCTGCACAGCCTCAGGGGTGTCCCCGGCCGTTTTGGTTTCAATTTGATCCATTCATCTATCCTTGATTGAAGTTCGAAGTTTCTGATACCGTCTCAGCGTGCCAGAACGTCGCGCGCCTCTTGGAACGCGTTTGCCATGTCGTGGAGCAAGCTCCCAACCCCAGCAACGTCAGCCTTTGCTGATACCCGCGCAGACGGCAGCATTGGAAATGTCACCAGTGACACCTCCCACAGGTCCAGTTCGGTTAACACGCGCAGGCCCTGGTCGTTCTTGGCAGCGCGAACCGTACGATAGCCGATGCTCAATCCGTCTATGGCACCCGCCGCGATCAAGGCAGCCGCCTCTCTCCCCTTGGCCACGCTTTCCAAGATGCGGCCCTTGACCCAAAGCCCGCGCGCATCTTCGCGCACCTCGTCCCACACTCCGATCGGCTGGCTTGGATCGTGTTGCCACAGCATTTTGATGCGCTGGCCCACTTGGCTGGCAGCCTCGAGAGACGCCGAATATGCCCCCAGCGACACCACATCTCCGCCCTGATCAGGGTTTCCGAACAGGCTGGCATACCCGCTGATTTCAGCGCTATCGTTGACACTGATATTTTCACCAAACCGTGCGAATTTGCGTTCCAATCCGACATCAGCGCGGGCCAAACCTTCTCCGTTCCCCGACAGGTAGCCGGGGTTCATCATGTCACCGTCCATGACATTCTCCTTTTATTTCAAAATATTACGGTGTAACTTCCAGAAATGACTGCATGGCTTGCGCCAAGATCACCGCCACAACACCATAAACTGCCAACCATAAGCGTCGCTCCAGCCGTTCCATCATCTCTTCCAATCTGTCCAACCGGTGCAAAAGGTTCTCATGGTGTATCTCGCTCACTTTTTCATGAGCCTGCAACCGCAGGCCCGGCGCGCATTCGAACCTGTCAAAACCGCCATCCTCATTCATCCGCAGCCACCGCAGGCATGCCCAACAGACTGCGCTTCTCGCCTTGCGTCAAAAATGCTGCTCCTGATACCCTTGCCCACTGGGCATCTCGCTCCTGCGCCAAGGCCGGCACCTGATCCAAGTCTGGCTTCAACGTTACTAATTCGCCGGAAAACCCCGCCAACCAATGCCCAAGCGAAGCCGTCACCCGCGTGGCCAACGGCAACACAGTCAACCGATAGAATGCCCGGTGAGCCTCTTGGTAGTTGGCGTAGGTTGCATCCCCTGCGATGCCCAACAGCATCGGCGGCACCCCGAACGCCAGGGCGATCTCCCGCGCCGCCGCTTCCTTGGTCTTATGAAACTCCATATCCGATGGCGAAAACCCCATCGGTTTCCAGTCAAGCCCGCCTTCCAATAACATCGGCCGACCGGCATTGCGTGCGCCCTGGTGATGGCTCTCCATCTCGGTCACAAGACGGTCATACTGGTCGTCGCTCAGCTTTCCCTGCCCCTCCCCACCCCGATACACAATCGCGCCCGAGGGCCGTGCGGCGTTGTCCAACAGCGCCTTGCTCCACCGCGAGGCCGAGCTATGCACATCCATCGCCATTGCAGCGGCCTGCATCGGGCTGAACCCGTAATGGTCATCCTGAGGGTGAAAATTCTTGATATGGCACACCGGCACAACAGTACCGCTGGCATCAAACCGGTGCTTGCGCCCGCCGACGGCATATTCATACGCCACCGGCCATCCGTCCGCCCCCGGAACCACCGACATCCGGTCCGACCGCAACACATGCAGCTCAACGGGCAGTCCGTTCTCGTCGCCGACAGCCTCGACATAACCATTCCCCGACAGCAGCAGCTGCGCATATAACGCCTCCAGCAACTCCGCCCGCCCCTGCGCCCCATTAGGTCGTGCCACCAGAGACAGCATCGGGTGCGTATCAAACCGCTGCGTCGCGTCCTGCAATACCAACGGCAACGCTGCCGCTGCCTCGGCAATCAGCTTAACCGAGCGGAATCCCACAGGATTGCTACAAAAGCCGGTCCGTGTGAGGCTGACGGTGTCTCGCGGGCTCCAGGCGACGCGACCGCTCGTCTGATATGCTACGACAGGGCCGGTAGCCGAGGCTTTCTGTTCCTCTACGTGCTCGACGTCACCCCGCTTCAGAAAATCAAAAACCATTCACCGCTCTCCCCTGCTTCATTGACCGCTTCATCAAAATGCCATCACTTCATTAACAGCGCCCCACCGCACCGAACGCCCCTCGCGCAACATCCCATTCATTTTGCCCGACAAACTCTCCCCGAAGGGCCGCCATGCCCCACACGTGCCCCTCACAGCCCACGCACACCTGGCATCCGCCACCGCGCCGCAGGCTCAATCATCAGCTCGTGCAGCGCCCATACCAGCGCGTCGACGCGGTCCGGTGACCCGCTTCCCTCATAGCCCCGAGCTGTCATCCGGCACATCTGGTCTTCCAGCGCGTCCAATCCCGCCACATGGCCCACACGGCCCTGCTCATAAAGTGCTGCCACAGGCTCGGCCCGTGCGACCTTGCCACGGCTGGCATGGACGGATTTGACTGGTACCATCGGATCGACCTGCCGCAGGACCTCAACGACCATCTGCCCACCCTGATTAACCTCTGCGACCAACCGGTCTGCGCCGTACTGCTCCATCGCGCTGATCGCGGCGCGCGCCCACCCCGAAGGGGTCGCCCCCTGAACCGTGCAATCGGCCAACACGACCGCCCGCCAGTTTTGCGGCGGCCCGTTACTCTGCGCACCCACAACAACGATCCCGCATTCATCCGATCCCGCACCAGCGGTCGTCGCAGGATCCAGACCTACAACAATTCGATCCAACGCAGGTACCTCGCGCACCCGCCCCGCCTCGATACTCTCCGAGGTCCACAATGCCCCCTCGGCATCCGCAAGCAACACCCCGTCCAGCTCCTGTCGGCCCAGACGTGTCCCGCGATAGCGCGCCCGTACCTCGTCAAGAAAGGACGCCGCCAAATTCGCTGCATTGGCCTCCGTTGGCGCATGGGTGGTCCTAGTCGACGGAGTGGCCAGTAGCTTTTTCAGCACGCCAACATTGCGCGGGGTCGTGGTCACACAAACGCGCGGGTCGTCGCCCAATCGCAATGCAAACTGCAACTGGTCCCACGTCGCTTCAGCCTTCTTCCACTTCGCCAGCTCGTCCACCCAGGCCGCATCAAACTGCGGCCCCCGCAGCCCGTCAGGGTCATGCGCGGTATGAACCGTCGCCACGGCACCATTGGGCCAGACCAGTCGCTTGCGCGTCGCTTCCCAGTCGGGCCGCCTGTCCGCAGGCGAACACGCCAATATCCCGCTGTCGCCAAAGATCATCACTTCGCGCACCTGCTCGATTGTTTCACCGACCAACGCCACGCGCCGGCTGCGCCCGACATCCAGGGGCCGCGCCCCTTCGACCTGCGCGCGCACCCATTCAGCACCGGCGCGCGTCTTGCCCGCACCGCGCCCCCCCATGATAACCCACGATCGCCAATCGCCTTCGGGCGGCAACTGATGCGGCATCGCCCAGAACTCGAACAAAAAAGGGAGAGCCATAAGCTCTCCCTCATCCAACTCACTTAAGAACCGGTCTTGCACCGCAACATCGGCGGAGCCGATCCAGCTTGCACCCGATGTCAGACCGCGCCCGGTCAAGGTCGAGCGCATATCCGCCCCGGGCAATGCCTGCTTGTCTGTTTCTACAGTCACTTAGATAGGTCTCCACCTTTACGCAGGTCGCCACCATGCCGCTGGCTTTACCCAGTGCTTTCGACGCCGCAGTTTCATTTATGTCCTCCCCGGATCTGGCCTGTTCTCTCAGGCTCTCGATTTCACGACGCAGGTCGCGGATTGCAGTCTGAAGCGCTTGGAAATGCTCTTCGCTTGTCGCAATCTCCTGCTCCGGAGTAATCATTGTCATTGTTGCTCTGACCTCTCGTTTGGAAGTTCCAAACCGAGCGCAAACGAAAAACGGCCACCGGAATTTAATCCGGGGCCGTTTGCCCATCTCGTCTAGCATGCCTAGGTTTGTACGTTGGAACGTACGCAAAGTCAAGAATTATTAGGTTAACTAAACCTTACAACCCCTTACGATACTTAACAAAATATTAAGTATCGGCACGGCTGATGCTTCCTAGTTGCCCCCGGTGGAGGCATTGCCCGCAGCTTCCGCACCACGTTCAGACTCGATCTTTCGCCACCGCGCGACGTTGGCATTATGCTGTTCCAACGTAACCGCAAATGCATGGCCACCGGTACCATCAGCAACGAAAAATACGAAATCCTCCTTAGCAGGCTGTGCTGCAGCCATCAGACTGGCGCGACCGGGATTGGCGATTGGTGCGGGCGGTAGCCCGGGAATAACATAGGTGTTAAAAGGTGTTTCGCCCCGTAATTCACTGCGCCTAAGACCGCGCCCAAGTACTCCTTGGCCTTTTGTGATGCCGTAGATGACCGTGGGGTCCGTTTGAAGACGCATACCTTGGTTCAGGCGGTTCACGAAAACACTTGCTACCTGTTCGCGCTCCTCAGGTACACCGGTCTCTTTTTCTACAATCGACGCGAGGATTAGCAATTCCTCCGGCGATTCCACGGGTAATCCCGGGTCGCGACCATCCCATGCCGCTGCCAACCGTTTTTCCTGCGAAGCTATCATCAATGAAATCACTTCATTGCGGTCCTCGCCCTCAGTAACCTCATAGCTGTCTGGTGCCAGAATACCCTCAGCTGGTACATCTGATACGGTGCCGGTCAGCATATCGATGGCTTTTAGCCCTTCAACCACTTGCCAACTTGTCACACCTTCGGCCATCGCAATACGAAACCGCGTGTCGGCCTTGGCTTTGGTTTGGATATAGACTTCTGGCACCTCATCCACACCCGGCGTAAATTCGGCACGCTCTACAAACCGGCTGGTCGCGGGATCCAGTTCGCGGACTTGGGTGCTTAAGCGGTTTATCCCGATCCGGTAAACGACCTCAGTGCCACAGGTGCTGGCCCCCCCGCGTGTTACGGTATCCACGATCTCCTGCATGGATGCGTCAGGTTGGATCAGAAAGCTGCCGGCTTTAAGAGCACGGGTTTTTTTTTCGTACTCTGCACCGATACGAAAGATCGAAGCAGAAGTGACTGCTTCTTGCTCTGCGAGGTTATCGCCAACCGTACGCATGTTCGAGCCGCGTTCCACCT
>DRFG01000045.1 GCA_011050655.1 Roseobacter sp. | reverse complement strand
AATCCAGCGCTTATCCTGTTGGATGAACCTTCAGAAGGTATCGCCCCCGTCATCGTAGAGCAAATGGCGCATGCGATTTTGCAGCTCAAGCACGATGGGCTTACTGTCCTTTTGTCAGAACAAAATCTGCATTTCGCCCAAGCAGTTTCCGACGGCGTGGTGATCATCGAACACGGCACGCAACAATTCGTAGGTAGCTTGGCTGACCTTCAAGCCCATCCCGATATTCGGGACCAGCACCTGTCTATTTAATTAGGTAACTACAATTGTCGGATTCAAACCCAAAGCTCTCCTGTCCAAGAACAGCTAAGTAATGCTTGCCAAATACCGGTAGTTTTGCCGCGCCAAATAAAGTTTCGTCTTTGCCATTCTGAAAAACCTGGAACGGCCACTATTACCTGTAGAAGCGGCGCCTTGCCGAGAAATGGTGCATGTCCGATCCAAGTTAAAAGGCCAGTGAGCATCTCTTTAAGGGGACTGTTGCATTGCTGTTCACACTTGGCGTTATTCTGGGTTAAGCGAACGCAGCCAGGCCGCGAATTCTTCTTCGCTCACGTGGTTTGATGCCAAGTGTTCCATCATCCGGACCCCGACTTTAGGATCGGGGCGAATTTCAATGCCGTTGAGCCGCAGAAAGGTAAACGCGGTCACAAAGGCTGTGCGCTTGTTGCCGTCGACAAAGGCATGGGCCTTGGCGATACCGAATGCGTAAGCCGCTGCGAGCGCATAGGCATCCGGATCGCCGTAACCCGCCTGGTTCAAGGGCCGAGCACAGGCCGCTTCCAAAAGCGCCGGATCGCGGGTGCCTGATGCACCGCCGTGCCGGGAAATCTGACGGTCATGGATGATATGCAAAGCGGGCAATGGCATCCAGGCCCATTGGGTCAAGCAAGTGCCTGAAGCAGGTCGCGATTTTCATCCATGACGGCCTCGGCTGCGGCAAGTGCTGCCTGCAGTTCGGGGTTTTGCGTCATCAGTTTCAACCCACCGTCATCAGTGCGCACCGCATAGAGCGTGTCGCCTTCCTTGGCATCCAGCAGGGCAAGCATCTCGGCGCTTAGGGTCACCACAGCGGAATTGCCGACTTTGCGTATTTTGGATTCAATCATGATGATCTCCTTGGTGTATACGGATGTATATACATACACTGCCCATTTTGTCAACTTTGATGCTACTCGTGCCGGTCACCAAGTCGGCAATCCGATCAAGACCGGGTGTAGCGTTTCTAATAAATGAGCCCTTGACCCTTGGAAAGACACTAAGATGCACAGGCTCCGGAAAAGAGCGTAGGCACCGCATAGGCATGTATGGACGGTTCCTTTTTGACGTAATCGTCCAAGCGGTCTGGCTGCATTTCCGGTTTCTGTTCAGTTTGCGGATGGTCAAGGATCTGTTGGCAGAACGCGGCATCATCGTTTCGTATCAATCAGTCAGGACTTGGGTTGAAAAGTTCGGGCGTGCGTTTGCCGCCGACATAGAGCCCAAAAGCTTGTCCAGATTTGTCTCACGCCCCATTCCCCCCGTGTTTAATGAGTTTCAAGGCTAACAAGAAAAATGCCGATCATCAGGCAGGCCACTCCAGCGATACCAAAGATGCCGATGTCTTGCTTGAATACGGTGATTCCGACAACGACGGACCCGACAGACCCGATGCCCGTCCAGATTGGGTATGCGATTCCTAAAGGTAAGGACCGCATCGACCAGTATAAAGCCCCAAGGCTAGCGAGCATCAAAGCCGCTGTCGCAATGAGTAAACTAAGTCTGAAGCCTCCGGAAAGGGACTTTAGACCGGCTGCCCATGCTGTTTCCAATAAACCTGCGATAAAAAGTGCAATCCACGCCATTTCGACCTCCATCGTATCGGGTCGTCCCGGCAAGCCCATATTTTGTCAGGTCGTCCTGACCGAGCGTTTCATAACTTTAACCGCTTTTTCCGCAGGAGCACAACGGGCTGGGAGCGATTATCGCCTACCATGAAGTGCACGACAGCAAGGTCCGCTGAACGACGTTTGTTCCAACAAAGTACTGCGCGCGAACCAAAAGCCGTTCAGCCTCCCATTAACGCCTCATCAAAAGGATACCGCGTTAGGTTCTCGTAGCCGTCTTCTGTAATGAGCACTTGGTCTTCAAGCTTAATGGTGAACTCTCCGCCAACTGCGCCCACTGCCGCTTCGACACACAGCACCATGCCTGCCTCAAGCGGGTAGTCAAACGCGCCCCCCACGGCCTTGTCTGGATAGGCGACAAGCGGCCACTCGTCGCACAGGCCCACGCCGTGCATCAAACACCCATATTTTTGCGCTTGAAATTGATCGTCCAAGGTGTGGCAGTTAGCCGTCAGTTCAGGGATCGTCACACCTGGGCGCAGCATCTCCATATTGGTCGTGATGTGTTCGACCGCGTGCTGCATCGCATAGATCATATCAGCTGGTGGTTTTTGGTCACCGATCCACCAAGACCGAGAGATATCGATGCAGATGCCGTAGCTGCCGATAAGGTCTGTGTCGAAGGAGATAATTTCGTTTTGCTGGCATATCCGGGGGCCGCATTCCTGAAACCAAGGGTTGGTGCGTTGCCCCGATGAAAGCAACCGCGTTTCGATCCATTCGCCGCCACGTTTGATGTTCTCTGCGTGCATGACGGCCCAAATGTCATCTTCGCAGGTTTTGCCGTCGCCGACGTTCGCGCGCGCGAAGTCTTCCATCGCTTTGACAGAGGTTTCGCAAGCGTGGTTTGCGCAGCGCATCGCGTGGATTTCGTCGATCGATTTCACCGATCTTGATTTTTCGGTGACCTCTTCCCCGTCTTTAATCTCGAGCGCTTGGGCCTGCAAAGCATGCGCGCCGTGCAGCATGATCTTGTCTATGGCGAGACGCTTATTCCTGCCTGAGTGCTCTTGCAGCACTTCGCGCACTTCGTTGGCGAAGACATTCGCTTTTGCTTCGGTTTTGTCGCCTGATGCAAAGTAGAACATAGAGGCCCCGCTGCGCACCTCGCGGACCAGAGGATTGAACCCGCTGAGGAAGGGTGCATTTTTGTAATCCCAGATGACCATATAGCCGTCTGCGCAAAGCAGCACCGCGCGAAAGGGATTGTGTGCGTTCCACAGCTGCATGTTGGTGCTGTCGGTGGCGTAACGGATGTTGAGCGGGTCAAACATCAGCAGCCCGGCATAGCCACGATCGACGATGTGTTGTGTCAGCCGTCTGTGTCGATAGCTGCGCATATCGACCAGATTGGGGAGCGTAATATCTGCCGCCTCCCATTCGCGCATAGCAAGTTGGGTAGGCCCGATTTCTATTCGGTTTTGGTCGTTCGGAGAGCCGTCACCAAGAGTTGTTCCACGTGTGGGATCGATTTTGCGTGTGTCGCGATGGTGTCGGTCCATGGCTGGTCTCCTCTATCACGGTCAGCCTCGCGCGGTTACTGTGGGCTAAGTTGCCGTTTTGCGACCTGAAATGGCGCAATAGAAGCGATTTGGATTGGAAACGACGTTTCCACTGTAAGTCTGGACAAAGGAAAGATGAGCAGGACAAACATGAAATCTGCAACGGAACAGCCGGAATGGCAGCCAACCCAAATTTGACGTCATGAGCCTGACAGGATCCAGACTTTGGCGTTAACACTGATCCTGACGGTTTT
>DRFG01000044.1 GCA_011050655.1 Roseobacter sp. | reverse complement strand
TATCAAAAATTCTTTCGCCGGTATATTCGACTGTCCGGGATGTCAGGCACGGCGCAGGAAGTCGCCGGAGAGCTGAGCGCGGTTTACCGTTTGCGGACCCGCCGCGTTCCAACCAACAAGCGGTCGCGTCGGTGGAATAAGGGAGAGTATTGCTATGCCAAGGTTGAACACAAATGGCAGGCGGTGCTGCGCGAGGTAAAGCGACGGCACAAAAAGGGCAGGCCCATTCTGATCGGCACGCAATCGGTCGACGCATCCGAGCACCTAAGCGCCATCTTAACCAAAAGCGGTTTGCGCCACCGTGTTCTTAATGCCCGTCAGAACGAAGCTGAGGCTGAAATCATCGCGCAAGCCGGTGAACTGGGTCGCATTACCGTTGCCACAAACATGGCGGGCCGTGGTACGGATATCGCTTTGGATGGCGCTGCGCGGGCTGCGGGTGGCCTGCATGTCATCGCGACGGGCCGTCACGATGCCGCGCGGATTGACCGCCAGCTATATGGTCGCGCTGCCCGTCAGGGCGACCCGGGAAGCCATATCACCTTTGTTTCATTAGAAGACGATCTGATGCGGGTATTCTACGGCAGAAAACTACGACCATTCATCGCGATTACCGCATGGGGCAGAGGATGGGTGCCGGGGTTTATCGCGCGACCTCTGGTCAATCTGGCGCAATGGGCCAGCGAAAGGCGAAATAGCGGCATACGGAAAAACCTGCTCAAGGCTGATGGTAGCCTCGAAGAGTTGCTGGCCTTTAGTGGCCGCGGAGAATGAGAGAGACAATGCGGAAAAAAACTACTGTAATATCGGCAATGGCGTTTTTTGCGCTGTATTCAAACGCGACAGCCGGCCAGTTCGATTGCTTGATGGACCCGTCCCTTGTGGTCGAAATCGGTAGCGCCGAGGTAGGGATCATCGAAGATATCTCGGTTCAGCGTGGCGACATCGTCACCAAGGGTCAGTTGGTGGCAAAGCTAGAGTCCGGCGCGGAACAAGCGGCTTTGGACTATGCCCGTGCGCGGGCCAATGACACATCGCCCCTAGAGATTGCGCAAGGCAGGATTGATCTGTTGGCGACCGAAGCGAGACGGGCGCAAGAACTGGGTGCCAAGAAACTTGTACCTCAGGCGACTGTCGATGCAGCGACCAGCCAGCACCAGCAAGCCATACTAGAGTTACGACAGGCCGAATTTGAAAAACGGCTGGCTGTGCTTGAAGAAACGCGGGTCGCGGCACAACTGTCGCGGCGTGAAATTCATGCACCCGTGGACGGTATCGTTATTACCCGGATGATCGGCCCTGGCGAATACGTCTTTGCCCAAGCCCCGGTTATCCAGATTGCACGGATAGACCCGCTCCATATCGAAGTATTCTTGCCGACCGACCTTTTTAATAATGTCGAAATCGGCCAAATTGCCAAGGTCATGCCAGCGGCCCCTATTGGCGGGGAATACGAGGCCGAAGTGATTGCAGTTGACCGGGTTTTCGATGCGGCCAGCGATACATTCGGGGTGCGCCTTAAAATGGACAACCCCGAAGGAAGACTGGTTGCGGGCATCGATTGCAAAATCGAGATCGCCGACTAAAGAGCCTTAACAGCCGCGCATAATTACCGGCTTTCAGGGTGCAGACCAGGGAACCATGGCGTGACGCCGTGCGTTGGTAGAGCAAGACATGGGGTTCTGTGTGAACCTGCCCGACGTGTTGCCCTTGGTACATGGCTTCCATGTGTCTCATCTGGAAAAAGAGAGTCTTGCCGTGACAATGCCCCGGAAACAAATTTTGCTCGCGACAGCGGTTTCACTGGTTGCCGCTACTTCTTCTTACGCCGCCAACAATGTTGCGCCTACGATAATGGGGCAATCTGGTGTGCATGTGCCAGAGTTCGGGTTCGCCGATAGTCTGGTCCGCATCAAAGATGATAAAGGTGGAGGAAAGGATAAGGACCATGGTAAAAAAGAGAAAGACCATGGCAAGAAAGCAAAGAAGCACGAAAAGAAACATGACAAGGAGCTAAAGAAGGCTGCTAAACGTCATGAAAAACAGCTTAAAAAACTGGAAAAAGATGCGCACAAAGGTCAAAAGAAGCACGCAAAAGTTGACCGTGATGTCGCACATAAAAATGAGCACTTTGTTAAAAGAACCAAGCGGTCCGAACATGACCGCGTGACCGCATCGCAGCACGTCATGACAGTTCCGGCGCCTCAGGGCAGGGATATGAAAGCGCTGCTTTCTGCGGTGCCTCTGGCGTTGCTAGGACAAAATCTTTCGTTCAATGATGTCCAGAATGAACAATTGCTCACTTATCGCAACTGTCCTCCGGGTCTTGCTAAAAAAGACCCGCCATGCGTTCCCCCGGGATTGGCCGCAAAGGGTGTGACCTATGACGAATGGGTGTCATACGATGATCACGAATTGCAAAAATTGTATGCTGATCGGCGTGATGACTATTTGCGGACGGAGGACATCGACGTTCACGACATTGAACAGGTCGACGATACCGGTCTTTTGCTGAATTCTGATCAGGTTGCACAATTGTATGGCTTGACGCCTGCACCCGTAGGGCAGCGCTATGCATTGATTGATGGCATGCCAGTAATGCTTGAAAACCGTAATTATACGGCGCTGGCAAGGATCAATGACATGGCACGGGTGCCTGTCCTTGGCCAAGGTATTCAGGTCGCCCCTACCGCCGCCCTGACCCAATCTGAACTTATGCAGACGTACCGCCTGCCGCCGCTGGACAACGGTTACAGCTATACAGTGCTGAACGGTGAAGTTTTGGCACTGGAGCAAAAAGCATTTGAAACGCTGCAACTGATCAGGATTGCACGAGCCGTGTTCTGATTAACTCTGTATCGTCGCTTATGATGCGAATTGACTAAGAATTAATTAACTCCGACCGGAGTTTGCGCTAGAAACGCAAGCTCCGGTTTTGTTTGTTGCACAGAGGTGACTAGAAGGCACAGGCACACGCACAGAAAACGGAATGAATAGACAGGTAGGGTAATTTACAGTCGATCAACGCTGCCAGCCAACGTTAACCATATACGGAAGGATATAGCGGTTATTCTTCAGCTCCGAAGCAACGCTAATCAAGATTTAATACCATGAACGCACTGTGCTGTGTAATCGGTTCGGGGCTAAGGCAGGTAAATGGCGTTGATGATACATTCGGGTTGCTATCTTCCAATCTCAAAATGGTCGCGCATCTGCAAAGCTCTCACGCGGCTTATGCGACCCGGCAACCGCGCTAATTTCCAAGCTGTACGTTTCCACATCACATTTGTTGTAGCTGCGTTTTTTGGTGTTTTGGTCGGAGACAGCGCTACTGCCCAGCAACTACTATTGAACGCTACTGGTAACCCGGCGGTTGTAGGCAACGGGGTAGGGAAGCGGGCGATCTGGTTCAATTCTGGTACTGTTGGCGGCACACCGGTGGATATCGTCGGGGTGATGACCAGTACCGCGCTAGACCATATTTTCGCGACAGGTAACGGTCAGATACAGATCACTTCGGTTAACCAAGACCCTCATTTTATCGAGTTCAGCATTTACCAAGCCGGGACCTATGACATTAACTCCAACAGTGGGGGCATACCGGTTGTCGCGGATGTAAACATACAGATCAACGACATTGACGGTCCTGCAAATGAACAAGTTTATGCAAATATCTGCGACGGATCGATAGAACACGTACGAATCGATAGATCTGCGACCACCTATCGCGGGTATATCGAAGGGCCAGACGCCGATTTGGGTACCGAGGTATTCTTTCTTGCCGGTGACCGAAATTATAGCAATCAACCGATTTCGGGACTCGAAATTCTCTATCCGCAAACCTCAACCTTTAGCTTCGGCCGTACGGCCAACCCGGGGTTTCTTATACGCCTCGGAAACCCCACTTATGACGAAACTCAAACCTATGATTTGAAATGTGCCGATTTCAAAACACCAATTTTGCAAGATGACGTAAAAGAACAGGTGTTGAGCGAGCCGGTTGTTCAAAATATTTTGTTTAATGACAGCGTGGCGACAGAGAATAACAATCCTCCGGCAAATAACAGCGGACAACCTAGCGAATACGCCAAGCACGCTGTTGACCTGATCGCCCCCGCCGGTGCAATCAATCAAGTATACGGACCAGACGGCCATCTGAGGTCATTTGACGTCATCGGCGAGGGTACGTGGAGCTATGGTCATTTGAGCGGAGAGCTTACATTCACCCCCTTCGTGGGTTTCTTCGCCGCTCCGACGCCAGTTAATTACCGATTTGTTTCCCCCATCATCCTTCCTGGCGAACCCCGATCATACTCCGCGCCCGCCACGGTTTCTGTCGACGTCGGTTCGGTCGGGTTGCTCAAGCTGGCGCAGCTCGTAGATACCAACCTCAACGGGTATGCTGATGCCGGTGAAATTATCGCTTATGTGTTTACTGCTGAGAACTTCGGGAATGTCGATCTAACCAACGTGACGCTCGCCGAGACCGAATTCAGCGGCAAGGGTATTCCACCCGTCATCACTTTTCAGGCGGCGACTTACCTATCGCCAGAGGGCGTTTTGTTGGTCGGTGAAAAGGCGATCTATACCGCAAGCTATACCCTCGTGCCCGAAGACCTTGATACGACGATCAGCAATCAGGCCCGGGTGGACGCTCAGACCCCCGGTGGTACGGTTGTTTCGGATTATTCAGACTCGGAAAACCCTGGTGATGGCGACGGGGTGCCGAGTAATGGACCTGGCGAAGGCCGCGACGACAAAACCACAATTTATGTAGGTTCGGGCCCTGATAGGGGCGATGCGCCCGTTACCTACGGCGACCCACAACATGCTGATACCTCTCGCTATTGGATCGGAAGCAGCAACGGCGACGGGGATGCGTCGGCCCAGTATTCTGTTGATGCAAGCGGCGATGATTTGGATGGAACCGACGACGAAAGTGATGAACAGTTTCCTCAGCTCTATGGTGACCTGACCCGCCCTGTTACCGTAACGGTAAACGAACCTGTACCAGGTACGGGCTATCTACAGGCATTTGTAGATTTCGGGGGTGATGGGACTTTCCTTTCATTGGGGGACCAAGTCGCGACGGATGTGCGCGATGGTGGTCCGCAGGATCTGGACGGTACGGTTAACGGAAGCATAACTTTCCCAATCGCAGTGCCTGTCACCGCGGTTTTAACCCCTACTTTCGCGCGTTTACGGTGGTCTTCGGTTAGCGGCATCAATGCATTATCGACTGCAATTGACGGCGAAGTCGAGGACTACAGTGTCACCATAAAGACGCCTCCCGACGCTGACCGGGGCGATGCCCCTGCCAGCTATGGCGATCCGCAACACATTGTTGAGGGGCCGGGAGTGCCGGAAATATACTTAGGCAGCACGCCGCCCGACGTTGATTTGTTATCTCAGTCAAACGCCACAGCTTCGGGCGATGATATTAGCGGGACGGATGATGAAGATGGAGTAATTTTGCCGACGTTATATCGAGGTGGTTTTGCGGATATCACAGTGGCGGTAAATGACCTCGGGAACCTGCCTCAGATGTCATCCTACCTGCAGGCTTTTATCGATTTTGATGGGGACGGCACTTTTTCCCAACCTGGTGAACAAGTCGCGCTGAATCTTCAAGACGGTGGTGTGTCCGATAAAGACGCGAGTACCAATGGATCGATAACCTTTGAGGTATCAGTACCATCGGGTGCGACGACAAGCCAAACATTTGCGCGCTTCCGCTGGTCGACGGACAATTCAGGTTTGGCGGTAACTTTCGACGGTGAGGTGGAAGATTATGCCATCGTATTTTCAAGTGATCCGCCGCCCTTTATTTGCGACGCAAGCCTTTATCGCTATGATAGTGGGTCGCGCGTTTTCCAGCGTCTAAATATTATCTCGAGCGGAAACATTTACGACGTGAGTTTCCAGAATTCCGGGACAGCGCCGCGGGATTTGAATGCGAATTGGGGCTACAACGACCTGGACGGTTATTTCTATACGTTGCGCCCCGGAAGGCGCGACCTTTATCGGCTAGATGCGTCGGGCAATTTCGTAGATTTGGCGAATGTGCCAAACAGCGCTGCTGTTGGTTCCATTGCCGGTGACATCTTACCCAATGGAACGATGATTTATGTGGATGAGGAAGACAGCTTGCAATTGGTAAGTCTGACGACTCCTGCTTCACCTTTCGATTTAGGGACCCTGCAATTATCCCAGGAGGTCGACGTACAGGATTTAGCTTATAATCCGACGGATGGTTTCTTGTACGGCATCAATCAAATTTCGGGCCGTGCATTTCGTGTCGATGCAAACAACGGCCTTCCGGGTTCTGTAACGGTGACAGAATTTGGCCCGGCCATATATGCGGGCACGTTTGGTTCAATGTGGTTCGATGAGGATGGGAGGCTTTATGGTTATAGCAACACCACAAACAAATTCTATGTCATTGATACGGTTACGGGAAACGCAACACTGATCGCAACAGGGTCGTCCGATGAGGGCGGCGACAGTGATGCCGCATCTTGCCGTGGTAAGGCCCCGCTTCAATTTGGGTCCATTTCAGGGAGCGTATATGAGGACTTGAATAATTCAGACGTCAAGGAAGGCAATGAACCCAATCTTGGTGCAGGCATCCGCATAGATTTGTACATTGATAACGGTACGCCCGCAGATTTCAGCGATGATCTTCTGATACAGACCAATGATACGTTGGCCGACGGTACCTATTCTTTCGATGATTTGATGATCAACCAGACCTATCGCATAGCATTGGACGAAACCGACCCTGATATCGGCATCGGAAAGCTGATTGGAACCTCCAACCCAATAATCGGCATAAGCGTTTCTGCGGAAACTCCTACGACGGGTCAGAACTTTGGCTTTGACCCGTCTGGTGCGGATTTAGAGATTACCACTTATGCGGCGGCGACGGGCACTATGACTCCGATCACTTCGGCGTCGCCCGGCGATACTGTTGATTGGATCGTGTCGGTCACTAATACTGGCGCCGGATCGCCCTCTGGGGTCAAAGTTATCGATCTGATACCAAGCGGGTACAGCTATGTTTCAGATGATGCACCAGCGACTGGCGACACCTATGACTTCACCACAGGACTGTGGTTTGTTGACGAGATATTAAGCAATACCACCGAAGTATTGATTATCACCACCACGGTGCTTGGAACAGGCCAGCACACCAACAACGCGGAAATTATCTATAGCTCCTTACCTGATCCTGACAGCGACCCGAACACTGGTTCTTTGACAGACGACCTGAGTGACCAGATTGCTGATGATGACGAAGCCACCTATGCGCTTCAGATAAACACCGGTGAACGGCAATTATCTGGTAGAATATTCGTGGATAATGGTGTGAACGGTGGGGTGGCACATGACGCCACGATGAATGAAGCTGGCGCTGGACATCGCTTATCGAAATTGGACATTCTTGACAGCGCCGGGGCGGTTTTGGCGACGCCGTCAATTGCGTCGGATGGATCATGGCGCTATCTTCTCGCGTCTTCATATTCTCAAGCCGTAACCCTCGTTGTCACGCCTATCGCGGGCTACCTTACTATTTCGGAAAACACAGCTGATTTACCTGAATTGGTGGCCGGTAATCCCCATGATGGTCAATTCACCTTTACGCCAGAGCTGTCAGGAACGCAGACCGGACTTAATTTCGGGCTGGTGCAGGTGCCCGGGCTTACGAAGGACAGAACAGCAACTGTCGGTCGTGGTCAGGTTGTGACACTCAGCCATATTTACACTGCAACATCCGATGGTGACGCCACTGTTTCTATTACCGAAATTGCGTCGAACCCCGAGGGTGCATTTGTGGCCGCGCCGTATCTGGACGCAGCTTGTGATGGGGCGGCGCTAACTCCCATCAATGCGCCAATATCGGTCACGGCGGAACAACAGCTATGTATCGTAGCAAGAGTATCCGCAGGATCCGGCGCAGGGCCGGGCAGTAATTTCGACTTTAAGCTCAACGTATCGACGGCGTTTCAGAGTACATCGGTTACAAGCACCACCAGCAACACAGATGAAGTCCTCGTCGCGGCGGAGGTTGGGCAGGTCACGCTGTCGAAAACCGTCACCAACGAAACGCAGGGCCTAACCGAGGGGAGGTCTAACCAAGGTAAGGCGGGGGATGTCCTGCTATACCGGATTTATCTGGAGAATTTATCTGATGCGCCGGTCAACAATCTCCATATATATGATCGGACGCCGCCTTATACGCGTCTGACAGAACCGCTTCCCGATCCTGTTTTGGTAACGCCAAGCCTGACATGTAACGTGGTGGCACCGCTTTCGAATACCGCGAATTACGAAGGGTCGCTGGAATGGAGCTGCTCAGGATCGTTGTTCCCTAATGAAACTGGTTCAGTGTATTTTCGTACGGAAATTTCACCGTGAAGCTGACTATTCTTGACCAATTCTGCCCAGAGTGACACGAAGATCTTCAGATTGATACGAGGGTCCAAATGCCAGCCAGCGCACTAATGATACAGGGAACCGGATCGAACGTAGGCAAGTCAATGTTGGTGGCTGGCCTATGTCGCGCCGCACTGCGACGTGGTATATCCGTTGCACCCTTCAAACCCCAGAATATGTCAAATAATGCAGCCGTTACTGATGACGGGGGCGAAATCGGCCGGGCCCAAGCTTTGCAGGCGATCGCTTGCGGCCGCGCCCTTTCAGTGCATATGAACCCGGTCTTGCTGAAGCCGGAAAGCGATACCGGGTCTCAGGTTATTGTGCAGGGACAAATGCGAGGCCACTTGAATGCGCGGAAT